>JANNUM010000169.1:0-2196 GCA_031395235.1 Chloroflexota bacterium | reverse complement strand
AGACCGTCTGGCATCCCATCGGGATGTAGTGGGTAGGAAGATCCGCCTGGAGCATGCACTCGCGACCGACCCAGCTCCCCTCAAGGCTCCGCCCGCGTGGATCAACACGGAGCTCGGCACCGTCAACCTGGGGACGGTGCTGCATGCGGGCGGCGGACGACTCGACGGGAAATGGCATCGTCAGGACAGCGACGAGTTCCTACTGGTGATCCGCGGTGAGCTCCTGGTCGAGTTCGATTCGGGTCCACTGACCGCAGGCCCGGGCGAGGGCATCCTGATCAGCAAGGGGGAGCGCCATCGTGCCGCGGTGCCCGACGATTGCCTGCTGCTTTCGGTGGAGGCCGTGGGGATGAAGCGTTTCGAGGGCTGACCTCGGTGGTAGTGTGCCGGTTGGTAGTAGCGCGGGGAGGGCATGCGATGTTGCGTCTTTCGAACATCACCGGCGCGGCGATCCTCATCATGGCCACGGTCGTCACGGCCTGCGCACCGACCACGACCGCGCCCGGCGCGTCCCCGACCGCCCAGGCCGGACCAAAGAAGGGCGGCACGCTGATCCTCGCCCGCGCGGGAGAGGTCACGAACCTCGACCCGCACAAGGTGCCCGCGTTCACCTCGGCGCGCGTCTTCGAGCTTCTCTACAGCTACGTCATGCGTTTGGACGAGAACCTGGCCGTGCAGCCGGACCTAGCCGAATCGATGCCCACCCTGTCGTCGGACGGCAAGCAGGTCACGGTGAAGATCCGTTCGGGCGTGAAGTTCCACAACGGCGACCCGCTGACCAGCGCGGACGTCAAGTACACCTTCGATCGGATCATCAACCCGGCGAACGCCGCGGTCGCGAGGTCGTTCTTCGGTGACGTCAGCGCCATCACCGCGCCGGATGCGACCACGGTGGTCTTCGACCTGAAGACGCCGAACGCGGCCCTCATCGCCTACATGGCGCACCCGAACACGGGCATCGTGTCGAAGAAGATCGGCGAGGCTAACGCGGACCTGTCAAAGAAGGAGACCGCGATCGGAAGCGGCGCGTTCAAGCTTGCCGAGTGGGTGCCGGACAACTACATGCGCTTCGAAGCGAACAGGGACTACTACGTCACGGGTCAGCCGTATCTCGACGGCATCCGCATCAATGTCGTTCCCGACGAGACGGGTATCACCGCCGCGCTCCGCACCAAGGCGGCCGACATGGCGATCGTGTTCGACGCGAGGGTCGCGCGCACGCTCCGCAGCGAATCAGGCGTGACGCTCTCGGCGAAACCGAGCCTCAGCTACAACCTTCTCTTCGTGAACACGACACGAAAGCCGTTCGACAACCTAAAAGTGAGACAGGCAATCGCCTACGCGATCGACCGCAAGGCGATCATCGACGCGGTCGCATTCGGCGAGGGTGAGGTCACCGGTCCTGTCGCACCCGCGCTCGCCAACTACGCGCTGCCGACGTCGCAGTACCCGCTATACACGCGTGACCTCACCAAGGCCAAGCAGCTTCTGACGGAGGCGAACGTCGGACCGGTGACGTTCACGATGCTCACGCAGACGACGGAGCCGGTGTACGCCAAGGACATCGCGCAGCTCGTCCAGGCGCAGCTCGCGGAGATCGGCGTGACGATGAAGATCGAAACGCTCGAGTTCGCGCAGTGGGTGCAGCGCTGGCTCAAGGCGGACTTCGACATGGCGCCGGGCCTCAACGGAGGCGGTCCCGATCCGGACTTCTACGTCTTCCGGTACTTCACCGACGACGGGAACCTCAACTTCGTGACCAGCTACAAGAACCCTGTATCCAGCGACGCGATCAAGGCCGCACGCGCGACGACCGACGTCGCGAAGCGGAAGGAGCTCTACACGACGGCCCAGAAGGAGCTCGTGAACGGCGTGCCCTTCGTTTGGCTCTACGTCGGCCGCGATTACAACGCGACCCTCCCTACGACCAAGGGTTTCACGCACCTGCCGACCGGCTCGCTCATTTACCTGCGCCAGACCTGGCTCGACAAATAATCGAGTGATCGGAGGGCGGCGGGAGCGCAACATCTCCCGCCCCCGTTCTGAGCGGTGAGCGGATATCTCGCGAAGCGACTCCTCGGCGCGATCCCGACGCTCATCGGCGTCTCGCTCCTCACGTTCCTGTTCATCCGGTTGATCCCGGGCGACGTGATCGCCGCGCGTCTCGGGACCTCAACTGCCCTGGACCCCGAGGAG
>JANNUM010000110.1:0-2910 GCA_031395235.1 Chloroflexota bacterium | reverse complement strand
GAAAGGAGCGAGCTCGGGTGCGCCTTCGCGGTCGGCGATCTGCACAACGAGGAGGCCGAGCGCGAAGATCTGCATCCAACCGCCGATATTCGACACGAGCAGACCGGCGATGAGCAGGCGGAAGTCGCGCGAACGGAGGGCGTCGAGCAGAGGGGACCTCCTGTGTGATCGCATTGTCCGCGAAGCGGTCGCCCGACTCAGTGACCCAAGTCACCACGAGCCAGCGAAACGCGAGGTCAGTGGCGCCGCGGCACGTCGAGGGTCAATGGTGGTGCCTTTCTGAGATCTACACGGGACGTGTACACCCGTGTACGATGCGGGCACATGGCGCAGCGCAGCTCCCGTCGGTTCAACGTCACGCTCGACGCCGAGCGCGCGGCGAAGCTCGCGCGGCTCGCGGAGCGGACCCACATCAACGAGGGGAGCCTTGCGCGGTCGCTGCTGTCCCAGGCGCTGGACGACGCGGGCGCGGACCCGCGGAGCGTCGCCGCATTGCTGGATGGGGTCCCCGGAGCGTTCGAACGGGCGCAGCTTGGGCTGAAGCAGGCGAGGGCCGGCCGCACTATCGATCTCGCCGAGCTGTAGTCCGTGCCTCGTGTCGAGCTGACCGCAGCCGCGGTCGCGGACCTCGACAAGCTGATCCATACGCACAGCCTTCCGATCGACACGAAGCGGCGTGTCAAACGCGCGCTCGCCCCGCTCCGACGGTTCCCGCGCCTCGGGCCGGAATTGACTGGGCGGTGGCGAGACTTCCGCTTCCTGCTCGGTCCGTGGCGATGGATGCTCATCGTGTACGTCTTCATCGAGGACGATGACCGCGTCGTCGTCGTGACGATCCAGGACGCACGTTCATCCAGGGCCGCGACGGCCGAGCGATAGCGTCGGAGGCCCAGGTCTACTTGAGCGCGGACGCCTCGCCGAGGCCGTAGGTCGGCGTCAGCCCGCCCGCGACCTCGCGCCTATCGGCAGTGACGGGCGCGCGCGCCGCAGGAACGGCGACAAGAACGGCGACAGGCACTGCGACCGGCTCACGCGTCTGAACCCAGTCGCGCACCACGTGCACGCGCACCGCGCCGAACAGGCCGACCACGAAGGCCACCGACCCGGCCACGATGAGCGCGGCGTGGATGCCGAGCGGCGTCCCGATCGCGCCGAGCACGAGCTGCCCAGCAGGCGTGAGCCCGATGAACATGAACGAGAAGATGCTCATGATCCGGCCGCGGTACTCGTCGGTGATGGCCCCCTGCAGCATCGTGTTGGTGAGCCCGGCCATGAGCGTCCCGGCGAGACCCGCCGCGAACGCCGTGATCAGCGCGTAGGCCGGCTGCAGCGACAGCGCGAAGAACACGATCGCGAGCCCGTTGAAGAGCGTCGCCCCGGCGTAGATGCGGCCGACGTGGCGCGAGCGCCCGAGGCGCATGAGCCCGAACGAACCGGCGAGCGCGCCGAGGCCCGTCGCGGCGATCAGCAGCGACAACCAGCTCGTGCCGAGGAAGCTGAGGTCGCCCGCGACCGCGGGCAGCAGCGTGACGAACGAGCCGGTGCAGAAGAGGGCCGTCGCCGTGAGCGAGAGCAGCCACGCCACGCGCCGGTTGCTCTTGAGGTACCGCATGCCGTCGGCGACGCTGCCGAGAACGGAGTGCCTCGGCACGCCCAGACGCGGGATGGGCTTCATCGCGACGAGCGCGAAGAGGATCACGACGAAGCTCGCGGCGTTGACGATCAGCAGGCCCGCGATGCCGATCGGAAAGTACAGGAGCCCGGCGGCGAGCGGACCGACGACCTGCGCGCCGTTGAACGCGGCGGACTGGAGCCCGATCGCGCTGGCCATCGCGCGCGGCGGGACGAGGCGCGGGAGCATCGAGTGGCGACCTGGTGCATCGAATGCGAAGGCCGCGGATTGCACTGCGGCGGCGATCAGGACATGCCACAGCGTGACCGACCCGAGCACGGTGACCAGCGCGAGGGCGCCGGCGGTGATCGACATCACGCCCTGGGTCACCATGAGCAGACGCCGCCGATCGCTGCGGTCGGCGACCGCACCCGCGATCATCGTGAGCGCGAGGCCGGGGATCGCGCGCGCCAGGCCGGTGAGGCCCAGATACAAAGGAGCGAGCTCAAAGGAGCCGTCGCGCGCGGCGAGCTGGATGACGAGGATCCCGACGGCGAAGACCTGCATCCAGGAGCCGGTGCTGGACGCGGCCAGCCCGATCCAGAAGAGGCGGAAATCGCGGAATGACAACGCGTGAAGCAGCGGGACCTCCGTTCGGTGAGCTCATTTTCGAGCGGCCCGCTTGCTCGGACAGTGACCTAGGTCACGATGACCACGCTTTTTCGGCCAAACGAGACGGATCCAACACCGTGATCCCCGAGCGAGTGACGCCCACGATGCCTTCGGCGCGCAGGTCGCGCAGCGCGCGCGACACCACCTCGCGCACCGAGCCGACGAGATCCGCGAGCTCCTGCTGGCTCACGTGGGCGACGAGCAGCCCGCCCGATCCCTGCCGCGTCGCGGCCAGCTCCAGCAGATGCCGCGCGACGCGCTGCGGCACCGACGCGAACGCCGTGTCCGCGAGCTGGTTCCAGAGCGAGAAGACCGTGCGCGAGAGCTCTTCGACCATGCCCCAGGCGACGTCGGGATCGCGCTGCGCGAGCGAGCGGAGCGTGTCCATGTCCATGACGAGGCGCGTCGAGTCGGTGAGCGCCTGCGTGTGCACCGGCGCCGGCCCGCCCGCCGCGCCGACGATGCCGAGCACATCCCCCGGCCGGGCGTAGCGGATCGTGACCTGTCGGCCCTCCGACGATTCGAAGTACACGCGAAGGAGTCCGGCGACGACGAGCGTGGGACGTGGGTCGGCCGCGGGTCGATACGTGAGCTCACCGGCCGCGACGTCTTCCGTCGTTGCGCCG
>JANNUM010000105.1:0-4512 GCA_031395235.1 Chloroflexota bacterium | reverse complement strand
GTTCGTGAGCACGTAGCCGTCCGGCGCGATGACCACGCCGCTGCCGCCGGCGCGGCCGCGGCGCACGTGCGCGACCGCCGGCGTCACGCGCTCCACGACACGGATGACCGCCTGCGAGTAGGCGTCGAGCAGGGCGCTGGCTGGGTCGGCGTCCGCGTTGGTCGGACGCCGGATCTCGGTCGCCATGCTCAGTTGAGTGGGCCCTGCCGTCGCACCGCGCCAACTTGCTCGACGGCCGCCTTCAGCTCCTCGAGCCACTCGCCCTGCTTCTGCTGTACGAGCTTCACGCACCACGCGAGCGCATGTGCGCGGCTGCGGGCCACCCCGGAATCCACCAGGGCATCCAGCACTTCACGCTCGGGCAGCCGGAGCCGCGTCATCGCGGGAACGGCCAAGTGGGTGAACATCTCGCGGGCTTCGCCGCAGCGCGCGCCCCACGAGACCTTGCGCCCGAAGCGCTGCTCGGCTTCCTTCGAGATCTGCATCCGATCCTCGCGGGTGTCCTCGCGGAACTGCTTGATGCGGCCGGATCGCGCGGCGTTCGCCGCCTCCGGGCCCGCGTCGGCTGGCAGCTGCGGGTCCGCGAGGGTGCCGATCACCCAGATCTCTTCTCGGTCAGCGCGCACCTCAGCCATGCTTGAAAACCAGTCCTTGGGAAGTCGGCCGGTGAACCAGCCCTTCAGCTCGTCATTCGCGCCCATTTCTGCCTCCAGATTACTTGTAATTATGTAATCACGCCTCGGGCGGAAGAGCAAGTGGTGGAGGCAAGAGGGCAAGACGCGGAGCCGCCGCCGAGAATCCGCGGGTGCGTCTCGCCGTCGCCCTCCTCTCGCTCAGCGCGGTCGCGTTCGGATTCACCTACGCCGACCACGCTCCGCTCATCCCACTTGTCGCCGCCGACTTTGGGCTAGACGACCTCGGCGCTGGACTCCTCTCCACCGCGCTGTTCACCTCGTACATGGCGGCGACGCTACTTACCACTGGTCTTGCTGAACGGGTCGGTCCTAAGCGCATGGTCGGCGCGGGGCTCGCAGTTTCCGCCGCGGGGACGGTGATCTTCGCGGTCGCGCCGGGTTACGCGGTGGCTCTCGTCGCCAAAGCGGTGCAAGGTGTGGGATCGGCGCTCGCATTCGTCGCCGCCGCGCGCTACCTCGCGGGTCTCTATGGCGAGCGCCGCAATCACTTCGCGCTCGGCCTCTACGGCGGCGGGTTCCCCCTTGGCAGCGCGCTGGCGCTCGTCGCGATGCCGCCGCTCGCCGCGACGCTCGGCGGGTGGCGCGGCGCGTTCTGGGCGGAAGCGGCGTTCGTCGGCGCGGCGGCCCTGCTGTGGTGGGCCGCGCCATCGGTACCGCCGGTGGCGCGTCCCGGGAGCATCCGCGACGCGCTCCGCTGCCCGAACTGCTGGTGGACAAGCCTGCAGCACGCCGCGGGCTTCGGGCTCGCCATCGCATCGGGCACCTGGATCACGGTGTACCTGGTGCGCGAGTTCGGTCTGCCGCTCGAGCTGTCCGGGTTGCTCGGCTCGCTGCTGCTCGTGCTCGCGGTCCTCGCGCGGCCACTCGGTGGCTTCCTGCTGGCACGCGAGCACATGCCAACGCGCCGCGTGATGCGCATCGGCGATCTCGCGATCGTTGCGGGCGTCGCGCTTCTCGCGCTGCCGGATCGTCCGCTCGCGGTCGCGCTCGCCGGCGCGGTGCTCGTCGGCATCGGTGTGGGCCTTCCCTACTCCGCCGTGTTCAACACCGCCGCGGCCTCACTCCCGGGAGCTCCTGGCGCGGCCCAGGGTCTGGCAGCGATCGGCGGCACGGCCGGCGTCATGATCGGCGCGCCCGCGATGGGCTACCTGGTACAGACCTTCGGCTTCTGGGCGGCATGGCTGTTCGTCGGCGCGGTGGCCGCCATCGCCTTCGTCGGGGCCGCCTTCATGCGGGGCGAGGAAGAGCTGGGGTGAAACGCCTCGCGGCACCGCTCGCGGTCGTTCTGCTCGTTGCGATCGGCGCGATCGAGGCGAGCGCGAGCGCGCAGCAGCTGGCGGAGGCGGTCGGACGGCCACGCCTCGAAGGGGCGGGCGTGACGCTGACCGCCGCGGGGCTCTTCGCGAGCGCCGCGATCTACCTCGTGCTCGGGTACCTCGCGGCGAATGACCGCGCTGCGCTGCGCGCCGGCGCGATCACGGGCGTGTTCGCTGGTCTCGTCGGCGGGACGGTGCGCGCGCTCATCATCAGTGGAGCGGTGGCGGTGCTCGTCGCGCGCTATGCCGCGGTGCCGGACTGGTTCGTCACTGTGGCGCTCGGGGTGTTCGTCGCGCTCTCGTGTGCGGCGAGCGCAGTGGGCGGTGGGGCGCTGGCGTGGACCGGACGCAGGCTCAGTCGAGCTGCGCGGTCGCGACGTCCTGCCTGACGCGCTCGATGCTGCCGTCGGCCTGGAGCGCCTGGAATATCGCGACGACCTCGGGATCGAACTGCGCGCCGGAGCCCGCGATCACGGCGGCCATGCCCTCCTCGATCGTCCAGGCCGTCTTGTAGGGCCGCTTCGACGTAAGGGCGTCGAAGACGTCGGCGACCGACACGATGCGCGCCGCGATCGAGATCTGGTCGCCCTTCTTCCCGTCGGGGTAGCCGCGCCCGTCCCAGCGTTCGTGGTGCTCACGCGCGATCGCGCGCGCGGTCTCGAAGAAGCGCGCCGAGCCGAGCATCACCTCGCCGTCGATGCAGTGCTGCTTGATGACTTCGAACTCCTCCGGGGAAAGGTGCTGCTCGCTCTGGAGGATGTGATCGGGGGTGTGGATCTTGCCGACGTCGTGCATCACGCTCGAATAGCCGAACTCCTCGACGACCTGCGTCGGTAGACCAAGACGCGTGCCGATCGCCTCCACGTATTTGCGAACACGAAGCAGATGCGCTCCGGTGGTCTGGTCCTTGATCGTGGCAGCCAGAAGCAGGTGGCTGATGCCCTGCAGACCGGTGCGTCGCAGCTCCTCGTTCGCGACCCGCTCGCTCTCGAGCGCCGTTTCGAGCTGCTCGCGTCGCTCGCGCTCGCTCCGCAGCATCGTTGCGAGGTCCTCGGCGTAACGCGTGCTCTGCCGCTCGAGCAGGCGCATCTCGCGCAGCTTCGTCTCGTACTCGAGGCGAACGGACTGTTCGCGGCGGTACACCTCGGCGAAGTCGCTCGCGATGCGAACGGCCTGCGAGTTTGCCTGATCCGCGACGCGGATCGCCTGTTGCAGCAGCTGGCGGAACACCTCACCGGCCACACTCGAACCAGCCGGCGGCACGGTGATGCGGGGAGAGACCTCGATCACTTCGATCGACATCCGCTCGGGCCTTTCCTCTGGCATGGCCGGATCAGCTGTGCGCGAGGATCCCGCGGATGGTGTCTATGAGCTCGAGCGGTCCGAAGGGCTTCGTGAGGTACTGCGTCGCCCCGACCGAGAACCCCGTCTTCTTGTCGCTCTCGCTCTCGTGCGCGGTCAGCATGACGACCGGTATTTCCTTTGTGCCTGGCTCGGACTTGAGCTGCCGGCACACCTCGAAGCCATTCGGCCCAGGTCCCATGTCGACGTCGAGGAGGATGAGGTCCGGCTTCTCGGCGCGCGCGAGCTCGAGCGCCTCGGTGCCGTTCTTGGCCTCGAGGATCGTCCAGCCCTGCGTCGAGAGGGTGATGCGGACCATCTGGCGGATGGGCACCAGGTCATCGGCGATAAGGAGCTTTGCCATGTGCCGGATGTTAGACGGGTCCCGCGTCATACGACCCCCCTCTGTGGGGACTTAGGCCCCACGGGCGAGCGCTTTCCCCCCGCGTGGGGAGATCGGGCCTTGGCGTGTCCACGAATCGAGGGTCACGAGACCGAGTCGAGCGGCCTCCGCCACCGCCTCCAGACGGGAGTGCGCGCCAAGCTTGCGCAGCACCGCCTGGATGTGCGCGCGAAGGGTCGCCGTGGAGATCCCGAGGGACGCGGCGGCCGCCGCTGTGTTCGCGCCACTCGCGAGGAGATACAGGACCTCCAGCTCGCGCGGCGTGAGGGGCTCGGTCGTGGTCGCGGGCTCGCTGCGCTCGGAAAGCAGCAGGCGCTGCAGCTCGCTCGAGGAGAAGAGCACCTCGCCTGCGGCCGCCGCACGTACCGCACCGACGACGTCGCTGAAGCCGCGCTCCTTCGTGAGGTGCCCAGCCGCGCCCGACCGCGCAACGTCCGCGAGCGTGAACGCGCTGGGGTCGCCGGTGAGCACGACGACCCTCGTCTGCGGCAACGACGAGCGCACCGCACGGGCCAGGTCGGCACCGGTGCCATCGGGCAGGTGGTAGTCCGCAAGAACGACGTCGGGTCGCGCTTCTTCGAGCGCAAGGGTCGCGCTCCGCACGTCATGTGCTACGGCGACGACGTCGATGTCGTCGGCGGTGCGCATCGCGACGCGCAACAGCTCCGCGAAGAGCCGTTCGTCGTCGACGATCATCACGCGGATCGTGTCGCTCACTGCTCGGTTTCCTGGCTTCCGCCGGTACGAACCTGCGCGC
>JANNUM010000095.1:0-8237 GCA_031395235.1 Chloroflexota bacterium | reverse complement strand
CGGTCGGTGCCCGGGCTTTCGGACGACACGCAGTACGGCGTGGTCGTCGACGCGAAAGAAGGGAACATCGCGGCGCTCGTCACCGAGCTCAACTTCGAGGGCGGCGACGGCACGATGATCTACGAGGGCTTCGCGGCGACGGTCAACACCGTCCCGACGCCGACCGCCGTCATCCTCACTCCCGGCGTTGTTCAGCTGGGTACCGACGAGACGGCGCAGCTCACCGCAACTGTGAAGGACCAGTTCGACGAAACGATGCCGCAGTCGCTTCCGACCTGGCGCGTCGCGCCGCTGGCCCTCGGCGCGGTGGCCACCAGCGGTTTCTTTACGGCCGGTGCGACGGGCGGCGTCGGGGCGATCACAGCGACCGCAGGCAACGCCTTCGAGACCATCCAGCTCACCGTCGTTCCGCCGGTCTCCGTGACGAAGGGCGGGATCTCTTTCCTGCTTCGCACTACCGGGTCTACGGACTTCTACGCGGAGGCGACGGTGTCACGGTTCGCAGCCGGGATGATCAACACGCAGGTCAACGCGGACATCGCGAAGATCCAACTGGACTACGGGAGGACCTTCGCCGCACGCCCTGAGGTGTACCTCCTCGCGACCGACGCGACGTACTCGACCGCCCAGACGCAGATCCTTGGGCTCGCGCCGACGTTCGTGTCGACACAGTCCCTCGCGGATCCGTTCGAAAGCGCGGGCGTGTACTACCGCAAGCGTGTGGCGATGGACCTCGCGCGTATCGGCAACGGGATCCCATTCACGACAGCACGCCACGAGCTGACCCACATGATCATCGACGAGATCACCGGGGACGCCCCGGTCCCGGCGTGGCTGAACGAAGGGTCCGCACGGCTCGAGGAGTTCACGATCCCGGGAGCGCTGTGGTGGCGGACCGTCGAGCAGCATCGGGCGGTCTCGATGGCCGTCAACGGCCGGCAGCTGAGCACCGAAGAGCTCACGTCGCAAGGGTCGTGGAACTCGCGCGAAGGCCTGCTGAGCCGCTATCAGTACGCCGAGGCGTCGCAGATCACGCAGCTGCTCCGGAACGAGATCGGCCTCGCCGGGCAGATGCAGATCCTTTCGCTGATGGGCGCGGGGCACGCGTTCGAGGAGGCCTACGGCGCGGTGACAGGACGATCGTGGGCGGATTTCGCCGCGTCGGTGCCCGCGCGGCTGCGCGCGATCGCGACGTCTCCCGGCATCGCGTTCGCCTCCGACAGCACCGCAGGCGCCGGAGTGAACGGCCCGACGTTCGTCATCTACGGCTATGCGCCGAATTCGACGGTCACGCTGTCGATCAGCGGTACCGCAACGGGCTTCACGAACAGCAGTCGCTTCCACATCCTCGACGAGTTCGGCGTGTACTGGAGCTGGCTGGGCACCAATTGGCCGGCGGACACGTACACGTTCACCCTGACCTCTGGCAGCGCGCCGACCGTGACGAAGAGCGTCACGAAGGCGCCATAGAGCCGCGCCCCGTAGCAGCGTTTAGTCGCGCCAGAGCGCAGCGAACGGGATCGCATGTAGGTTGTCCGCGAATGGGACGACCCGAGTCCCGGGATGCAAGACCACGCCACGAACGAACTTTCGTCTCAGCGATTCCGAAAGGGCCCGAAGACCAGCGAAGTCCGAACTGGTGACGCTCGACGCTGCCTTGACCTCGACGCCCACCACGGAACCGTCACGCCGCTCGAGAACGATGTCGACCTCCTCTCGCGCGACGCTGCGGAAGTGGAAGAGGCTTGGTCGGGCGCGGCTCCAGGAGCCGAGCTTGGTCAACTCCATAAACGCATAGTTCTCGAGCAGGGGGCCCGCGAGTTGCTCGTCGCGGACAAGGCGCGCCACGTCGATCCCCTGAAGATGGGCGACTAGTCCGCTGTCACATAGCGCTACCTTTGGATGCTTCGTCAGTCTCTTGGACAGCGATCCAGCCCAGGCGGGCACGAGCCGAACGATGTATGTGGCCTCCAGCAGAGCCAGATAGCGGCCGAGTGTCGACTGCGGTATGCCCGACGAACGAGAGAGCTCGGCGGCGTTCAGGATCGTCGATGCACGCGCAGCCAACAATCGAAGCAGTTGGGGCAGCTGCGTAAGCCCGCGGACGTCGGCCAACTCGCGTACATCCCGGAGGGTGATCGCGGCGACGTACGACTCGAACCATCGGTCGCGGCGGTCGGAGGGGAGTCGCAGCACTTCTGGATATCCGCCTCGCACGGCACGCTCAAGAACGTCACCACGCGACGTGCTTGGAGCCTTGAGGTCGATCGGGCCTGGCTTGTATAGCGCATCCACAAGTCCGCCCGATGACCCGGCCAGTTCAGCCTCCGCGAACGGCCACAGTGTCAGGATCCGCATTCGCCCTGCGAGAGACTCCGCGACCCGTCGCACTGCGAAGACGTCAGCGGATCCCGTGAGCAGGAATCGTCCAGCACGCCGATCGCGGTCCACATTGGCTTTGATCGCGCGGAGAAGGTCCGGCGCCCGCTGTACCTCGTCGATGGCAGACCCATGCGCAAGTCCACCGACGAACCCGTCAGGATCCGAGGTCGCGGCAGCGAGGGGGACGGCGTCATCGAGCGTCACGTATCGGGCTGGTGGAATCAGCTGCTGCGCCAAGGTGCTCTTACCGCTCTGGCGCGGGCCACCTAGAAAGACGACCGGGGCTTCGGCCAGCGCGGCGCTGGCCTCCTCAGTCAGCTTCCGCGGTGTGAGTTTTTCTGCCATGGAATGGTATATTTCATACCACTTACTGGCAGGAAATTCAAGGGCAGTTCCGCGCAGATCAACGCGGCTCCTCCGAGAGAAACCCGCGCAGCTTCGCGACAGCCAAACCGCGATGCGAGATCCGGTGCTTCTCCGCATGGGGTAGCTCAGCCATCGTGCGGCCGTCACCGGCGATCACGAACACCGGGTCGTAGCCGAAGCCCTGCTCACCGCGCGGCGCGAGACCGATCTCACCGCGGACCTCCCCGTCGAAGAGCTCGACACGCCCGTCCGGCCACGCGAGGGCCGTCACGCACACGAAGCGCGCACCGCGTGCCTTGACCCCTTCGAGCAGCGCGAGCAGCCGCGTGTTGCGCTCTGCCGCGCTCGCGTCGTCGCCGAAGAAGCGGCGGCTGCGGAGCCCGGGTGCGCCGTGGAGCGCGTCGACCTCGAGGCCGGAGTCGTCCGCGACGGTGCGCACGCCGCTCGCCGCCGCGTAGACGCGCGCTTTGTGCGAGGCGTTCTCCGCGAAGGTCGGGCCGGTCTCCTCGGGCTCGGGCGGAAGACGTTCGAGGCCCTCCGGAGTGATCAGCTCGAAATCGAGTCCCGCGAGAAGCTCTCGGTATTCGCGCTGCTTCCCGGGATTCCCGCTCCCGATGAGCAGGCGCTGCGTCACCGCAGCGCGGCGCGCTGCGCTTCGATGAGCTGGCCGATGCCGCGGAGCGCGAAATCCAGTACCTGATCGAAGTCGGCCTTGGAGAATGGCCGGCCCTCGGCCGTCCCCTGCACCTCGATGAGCTGACCGTCGGAGTTCGCGACCACGTTCACGTCGGCGTCGGCGATCGAGTCTTCGGCGTACGCGAGATCGAGCATGAGCTCGCCGTGCACGAATCCCGCGGACACCGCGGCGACGTTGCGCCGCATCGGCGACGGTGTGAGCTTGCGCACCGCGTGCGCGAGCGCGATGTAACCGCCCGTGATCGCCGCTGTGCGCGTGCCCCCGTCGGCCTGGATCACTTCGCAGTCGACGATCACGCTGCGCGATCCGAGTGCTTTGAGATCGACGGCGCTTCGGAGCGCTCGCCCCACGAGCCGCTGGATCTCGAACGTGCGTCCGCCGGGCCGACCGACGATGCTCTCGCGCTGGCTTCGCTCGGGGGTCGAGCGCGGCAGCATCGCGTACTCAGCGGTCACCCAGCCCTGGTCCTTGCCTTCGAGGTGGCGCGGCACGCTGTCCTGCAGCGTCGCGAGACAGAGGACCTGCGTGTCGCCGAAGGAGATGCGCGCCGAGCCCTCGGCGAACTTCGACACGCCGATCTCGATCGTGATCGGTCGCAGCGCGTCGCTGGCGCGACCGTCAGGCCGCTCGAAGCGGCTCACTCGGTCGTCTCGTCCCAGAGCGCGCGCATCTCGTCGGCAGAGTACGACTCCAGCGCGCGACCGTCGGCGCGAGCGCGCGCCTCGACGCGCGCGACGTGTCGCATGAAGCGCTCGTTCGCCTCGCGCAGCGCGGTCTCGGCATCGAAGCCCTGCTCTCGCGCGGCACCGACGAGGTCGAACAGCAGCTCGCCGAGGAACTCGGGGTCGTCCACGTCCACCGGCAGCTCGATGCGCGGCGGGACAAGACGGACGCGCGCCGCGCGCTCCTGGAGGCGCCCGGCGGCGAACAGCGCCGGGAGATCCTTCGGCACCCCGCCGAGAACGCTCTGTTCGTCTTTGGCACTCGCAGCTGCGCCCTCGCGCTCCTCGCGCTTGATGCGCTCCCACTGCGCGAGCAGGTCGCCGCCCTCGATGGCAACGCCTTTGAAAACGTGCGGGTGGCGGCGGACCAGCTTCTCGCCCAGCCGGCGCGCGACGTCCGCGAGGTCGAAGGCACCCTCCTCGTGAGCGAGCTGCGCATGGATCGCGACCTGGAACAGAAGGTCGCCGAGCTCGTCTCGGAGTCGCTCGAGGTCCCCTGAGTCGAGTGCCTCGAGCGTTTCGTACGCCTCTTCGAGCAGATGCGGGCGCAGCGAGGCGTGCGTCTGCTCCCGGTCCCAGGGGCAGCCGTCGGCAGCGCGAAGGCGATCGGCGATGCGACTTACCGCAGCGACGGACGCGAGATCGACGTAGGGATCCACCGGCGGAAAGATCACAAAGCGAGAGTCGAGCACGCTGAAGGACTCGAGGGTGAGCGGGCGCTCGCCCGATGCGGAGAGCGCGACAAGGGGGTGGAGCGGCGGGTAGTGCTTCCGCAAAAGCGCGAGGTCGGGCTCTACATCGATGACGAGGACGACCGCGCGCCCCGTCGAGAAGGAGTGACGGTCGAGCGCGCTCGCGGGAATGACGTCGACGCCGCCGGGGAACCGCGCGAGGTCTCGCTCGAGCGTGCCGGGAAGATCAGCCGTCGAGCTCGTGCCCGGGCACCAGCTTTTGGACGCCGTGCGCCTTCTTCTGCTGCTGGAGCCAGTACGCGTACGCGTTGTCCTTGACCTTCGTCTTCTGGTCGTCGTCGAGCGCGCGGGCGGGGTCCTTCTCGAGGATCTTGTACCAGACCGTGGTGGCGCGACCGCTGTGCTGGCGCGTGCGTAGGCCAACGTCCAGGCTGAAGATCTCGTTCTCGAGATCGATCTGCGTGAGCATGCCGTGCGCGTACCAGCCAAGCTCGCCACCCTTTTCCGCGGTCGCGCTGTCCTCCGAGAACTGCTTCGCGACTTCCGCGAAGTCCGTCCCCTTGTCGAACGCCTCGTTGATATCTCCGATCTTCTTCAGCTGATTGGAATACGTCTGGAAGTCGCCGCCCGCGGTCGGGAACGGCGTGGTGACCTCGATCCACGCGACGCGTACCTGCTCGGTCGGCGACTGCCCGCCGCGCTCCTGCGCTCGCTTCGTGTACTCCGCGCGCAACAGCTCGTACCGCGCGCGGGCCCTGATCTCCTCGGTGCGTATCCCGAGCGAGCGGGCGCGCTTCACGAACTCGTTCTCCTCGGGTCCGCGCTTCTCCATCACCTGGAGGATGTGGTAGCCGAACTGGCTCTTCACCGGATCGGACACCTGGCCGACCGGCAGCGCCTTCGCGACGTCCTCGAACTCCTTGACGAACTGACCCTTCCGCACCCAGTCGAGATCGCCTCCTGATTTCGCGTTGCTCGTGTCGTCGGAGGAGTCCTCCGCGAGCTTGTTCCAGAGGGTCTGGTTGCCGGGGTCCTGCTTGAGCTGATCCGCGATCGCGCGCGCCTTGGCCAGGGCGACCTGATCCGCCAGCGCTGTGTCCTCGCCCTTCGGCGTGATGAGGATGTGGCGCGGGTGGTACTCGCCGAAGTCCTCGTTGTACTTCGCATCGATGGTCGCCCGGTCGTACGTGATGCCGTCGGCGCGCGCGGCGGAGTCGAGGATCGCCTGCTCGATGAGCGCGTCCAGCGCGACGCCCTCGTACTCGGCCTTCCGCGTGAGGACCTGCGGATCGCTCTCGTAGCCGGGCGGAACGCCGAAGTCGATGTAGAAACGCACGTACTGGTAGGCGAGCTCCCGCTTGTACTCGCGGAGGGACACCGCGTGGCCGTCGAACATCATCGCGGGCCTCAGGTTGTCGGTGTAGTAGCGGGACGACGCGGCCCAGGCCACCAGGCCGAGCACGAAGAAGAGGATCGCCGAGAAGGTCGTCACGATGATCGTCTGCTGGCGGCGCTCGCGCTGCCACCGCGCCAAGCGTTGACGCTGCGTGAGGCGTGGAAGAGGGATACGACGTGCCACGGGGACCTAAATTGTACCGGGCTACGCGATGCGCCGGTAGACGGCGAGCGTGTCGGCGGCGGCCCGGTCCCACGAGAAACGGGCGGCCCGCGGCCGTGCTCGCGCCCGCAGCTCGCGCTGCCGGGCGGGATCCCCGAGGTACGCGACGAGCGCGTCACCGAGGGCGTCCGGGTCGCTCGCGTCGACAAGCACGCCGGCGTCTCCCACGACCTCTTCGACCGCGCCCGCGCGGTAGCCGACGACCGGCGTCCCGGCGGCGAGCGACTCGAGCGGGGTCAGACCGAAGCCCTCGAGCCACGCGGCATGCAGAAGGCACTCCGCGCCCGCGTAGAGGGCCGCCAGCGTCGCGTCGTCAACGCGGCCGGTCACGACGATCCGCTCGCGCGGCGCGTTCGTCCGCTCGAGCGCCCGCGCGAGGAAAGAGGACAGCTTGCCGAGATCGCCGGCGATGACCAGGCGCAGCTCGCCGTCGATCGCGGCCGCGCGGGCGAACGCCGCGAGGAGGCCATCCATGTTCTTGCGCGGATCGAACTGGCCGACATACAGAACGTACCGGCCGGGCGCGCCAAAAGTTGCGGCGACACGTCGGCCTTCGTCGGGTGAAGGCGGCCGGAACTCGGTGTCGACCGCTTCGGGGATCACCGTCACGCGTTCGGGCGGCACCCGCAGCAGATCGACGACGTCGCGCCGGGTGGACTCGGAGACCGCGATGATCGCGTCGGCGCGTCGCGCCAGCGCGTACTCCCAGGCGTGACCGACGCGTGCGTGCGGTAGACGCAGGTAGTGCTCGGGCCAGCGCAGCGGCGCGAGGTCGTGGATCGTGATGACCGCGCGGCAGCGACGCAGCGCTGGTAGCCCGAGCTGCGTCGAGTGATACACGCGCGGACGCACGACGGCGAGCTCGGCCGAGAGCAGGATCGGATCGACGGCCAGCATCGAGAGCTCCGGGCGCCGCAGACGCAGCGTGCTGATGTCACGATGCGGCGGCAGCGGCGACGGATCCGCCGGCGGGAAATTGCGCAGACGCAGTAGCGTCCATTCGATGTCATCCGGTGCGAGGCGCGCGAACGCCGCGAGCAGGTTGCGTGTGTAGCGACCGATACCGCGAACACGGGCCACCGTTTGCAGATGGCGCGCATCGAAGGTGACGCGCACGGACCTAGACTAGCCGCACGTTCATCTCGGTCGTCGTTCCCACTTACAACGAGGTCGGTTCGCTGCGCCAGCTCGTGCCGCGCCTCGCGGCAGCGCTCGCGATACGCACGTGGGAGCTGATCATCGTCGACGACGGCTCACCCGACGGCACGGCTGATCTCGCCGAGTCCTACGCGGACGTGCATCCGGTGCGCGTCGTGCGGCGGCCGGGAAAGGCCGGGCTCGCCTCCGCCGTCCTCGCGGGATTCGCGCAGGCGCGCGGCGACGTCCTGGTCGTCATGGACGCAGACCTCTCGCATCCGCCCGAGGCGGTCCCGCGGCTCGCCTCGGCGATCGAGGACGGCGCGGACCTCGCGGTGGGCAGCCGCTACGTGCAGGGCGGGGGCACGAAGGACTGGCCGCTGAAGCGCCGCGTCGTGTCGCGCGCGGCGTGCCTCATCGGAAATGTGCTCGTGCCGATCCGCGACTGCACGTCCGGCTTCTTCGCGATCCGCAAGTCGGCGCTCGACGGCGTGAAGCTCAACCCCATCGGCTTCAAGATCGGCTTCGAGGTGATGGCGCGCGCCCGCTACAAGAAAGCCGTGGAGATCCCGTACGTATTCCGCGACCGCGAGCTCGGCAAATCGAAGTTCGGCCGCCGCGAG
>JANNUM010000081.1:0-9337 GCA_031395235.1 Chloroflexota bacterium | reverse complement strand
CGGGTTAGGCAACCTGATGGCGTGGTCGATAGGTGTTGTCATCTGGACGTACGCGGCCTCGAGCGGCATGACGAACGCGCTCGGCTGGTTCGGCGTCGGCCTGACCGTCGTCTTTACTCTCGGTTGGGCGTACTTCACGTTCACCGATCACGCGCCGGAATCGGCATCCATGCCTGCGGCCGCCCGCCGCTGACGAGGGCCTGACCGGCGGCCCCGCGCTCCCACGCACGCTAGCCTCTGGTCTGCCGGGAGGTTGAGCGGTGAAGCCGAGGACGTTTCTGGCGGGAGCGCTGGGGGTCATCCCGGTTGCGCTCGCGGTAATAGCGCTCACGCTCGGAGCGATGAATCCGCTGTCATCCGGTCCTCCTGCGCCGCTCGCGGCCCTGATCTTGGTGACGATGCTCACCTTCTCGGCGACCGGCATGCTGCTGGCGACGAGACGGCCGGGGAACCCGATCGGCTGGTTGTTTCTTCTGGTCGGGTTCGGCTTTCAGATGAGCTTCGGAATGGAGGAGTACGCCGTGCGGGCGCTGGTCCTGCAGCCGTTGTCGCTGCCGGCCGGGATCTGGGCCGCCTGGATCTCTCAATGGTCCTTCATCCTCTGGTTCGCTCCCCTTCCGCTTGTCCTCCTGCTCTTTCCAGACGGCCGCCTTCCTTCCCCGCGCTGGCGCCCGGTCCTCATGCTCATCGTCATCTGGAGCGCGATCGAGGCCCTGGCATCCGCATTTCGGCCCGGACAGTTCGGCTCCGAGCAGCTTGCGGCCTACTCCAACCCGCTCGGTGTCGAAGCGATCGCTCCTCTCGGGGACCTGATCCAAGTCGGCCCGTTCGTCGGAATCGCTTTCCTCCTCTGCGCGCTCGCCGCTATCACCCGGTTCCGCAGAGCGCGGGCGCTCGAACGGCAGCAGCTCAAGCTGTTCGCGTATTCAGCGGGGCTCATCGCGACGATCCTCGTCGCGTTGCTACTGGTGCAGTCGGCCGCCGATCTTCTCGGGGTCGACGCCCGCGGGCTCGAGGATGTGCTGTGGCCCCTGTTCATCGCCTCGTTCGGGGCGGTCGCGATCGCCGTCACTGTTGCCATCCTCCGATACCGCCTGTACGACATCGATCTGCTCATCAACCGCACCGTGGTGTACGGTGCGACCAGCGCGGCGATCGTGGTCACATTCTTCGTTGGGATCGTCGCGCTGCAGACGGCGCTGCGTCCGCTCACGAGCGGGTCGGAGCTCGCCGTCGCCGGGTCCACGCTCGCGAGCTTCGCCCTCTTCCAGCCGATCCGCCGCCGCGTGCAGCAGACCGTCGATCGGCGCTTCGACCGTTCGCGGTATGACGCCGCGCGCACGCTCGACGCTTTCGCCGACGAGCTGCGGGACGAGGTCGACCTCGACACGTTGCGGGCGGACCTGCTCGGCGCAGTGCGGCAGACCATGGTCCCTGCCCACGCCAGCCTGTGGCTGCGGGAGCGCGCGCGATGAAGAACGAGACCGTTGGTGCCCTGCCCTGGCTCGTCCTCGGCGCCTCGCTGCTGGCTTACGCCGCCGCGATGTGGCTCGCTCTTTCCAGCTCCGTCACCCTCGAGGTGGGCTCAGGTCCGGGCTTCGGGATGGTTCTTGCCGCCTTCCTGGCTTACGCGGGGATCGGAGCGGTCGTCGCGTCACGCCGGCCGCGCAACCCCGTCGGCTGGCTGCTCTGCGCCATCGGCCTCGTCGCGCAGGTGCAGGGGTTGGCTTCGGCGACAGTCAACTACGCCGCCACTCCGTCGGGCCGGGACCTGCCGCGGTGGCTTGTCGACCCGTGGCTGATCGCCCCGCTGCTCAATCTCTGGGTCGTCTCTTTCAGCGCGGTCGGGCTGCTCATGTTCATCTTCCCGAGCGGGAAGCTCATTTCGCGTCGGTCGATCCCAGTTCTCGCGCTCGCCGCCTTTACGGTCGTCGTCGGCCTTGTCACATCCGGCTTTGGCAGCGGCCCGACGGCACTGCGCTTTCCGCTCGTCGAGGTCGTCGCTAGCGACGATGCGGTCGCGTCTTTGTACGGGGCCGGTCGGGCGATGAGCGGCGTCTCGCTGATGCTCCTCCTGGCGGTGGGGGCGATCTCGATGGTCGTCCGGCTGCGGCGCGCGAGTGGTGTTGAGCGGCAGCAGATGAAGTGGTTCGCCTACGCAGCGGTCGTACTGGCGCTCGTCTTCGTCGGCACCGCGGTCGCGTTCTTCTCGCCGCTGCGGGTGCTCGACCCGGCGGCGCAGATCCCATCCGCGATGTTCGGCGGCATCCCCTTCGTCATCGCGCTCGTCGCGGTGCCAGTTGGCGCCGCGATCGCCATCCTCCGCTACCGCCTGTACGACATCGACCTGCTCATCAACCGCACCGTGGTGTACGGCGCGACAAGCGCCGCAATCGCGGCGCTGTTCTTCTTGGGCATCCTCGCGCTGACGCAGGTGCTCCGTCCGCTCACATCGGGCTCCGAGCTGGCCGTCGCGGCGTCGACGCTCGGGTCGTTCGCCCTCTTCCAGCCGATCCGCCGGCGAGTACAGGACGCCGTTGACCGGCGCTTCGATCGCTCCCGCTACGACGCCGCGCGCACGCTCGACGCTTTCGCCGACCAGCTGCGGGACGAGGTCGACCTCGACACGTTGCGGGCGGATCTCATCGGCGCAGTCCGCCAGACGATGGCGCCCGCCCACTCCAGCCTCTGGCTCCGCGAGCGCCCGAGATGAGCGCCCACCGCCCTCAATCGGACCGCGAGCGCGTGCCGATTCTCGTCGTCGGAGGTCAGCGCCAGGTTGCGGAGGCGCTCGCCAAGGCCGGCTACCGCGTCATCGACGCGAGGCGCGACGACGCCGCGCAGAAGGCAGCGACCGAGGCGGTAGCGCTGATCGTCGTGGACGTCGGAGACGGCGGCGTAGAGGTCTTGCGCGCGCTGCGACGCCACACGGCGACCGCCTCGCTGCCCCTCATCGCCATCACCGCGTCTGACGGGCAGCAGCAGGAGCGCGCCCTGGAGGCGGGCGCGGATGACACGGTGGCGCTCTCCTCCGGCGTGAGCGTCCTTCTCGTCCGCGTCCGCGCGCTGCTGCGGCTCGCGGGCTACCGCCGGGACATCGAGGGGAAAGCACGCGAGCTCGGCGAGACGACGCAGAGCCTCTACTCCCTCATCCGCCAGCAGGTCGACGAGCTGGAGCGCGTCTCGCAGCTGCGCCGCTTTCTCTCGCCGCAGCTTGCCGAGCTCGTCTTGTCGGCCGGAGGAAGCGAGCTGCTCGCGAGCCACCGGCGCGACGTGGCCGTCGTCTTTTGCGATCTTCGCGGCTTCACCGCGTTCGCCGAGGCCGTGTCGCCCGACGAAGTCATCGCCGTGCTCGGTGAGTTCCATACGACGCTCGGCCGGACGATCTTCGAGTTCGGCGCGACGGTCGAGCGCTTCGCGGGCGACGCGATCATGGCTTTCCTCAACGATCCGCTTCCTTGCCCTGATCCGGCGCTGCAGGCGGTGCGCATGGCCCTCGCGATGCAGGAGCGCGTCGCTCCGCTCACACGGGCGTGGCGGGATCGCGGGTACGACCTCGATCTTGGGATCGGTGTCGCGTTCGGCCCAGCCACTCTCGGGACGGTCGGCTTCGAGGACCGCGTCGACTACGCGGTGATCGGCCCCGTCACGAACCTCGCGGCGCGACTTTGCGCCGCGGCGCGCGGGGGTGAGGTCCTCGTCAGTGAGCCAGTGCGCGACGCGCTTGGTGAACGGCTGTCGGCGCAGGCGATCGGCAGCCTTCGGCTGAAGGGCTTTCGCGAGCCCGTGCCCGTGTACCGGGCGCAGTCGGAGCTCAGGGCCGTAACGATTTCCGGACGGCCGGGGGATAGAAAGGAGCTCGCATGATGACCTGGGCCCGAACCCTCCGGCGAGTAGTCGGGTTGGGCGCGCCCTCCGCGGCCGACGCGGAGGTGCAGCGCGCGGCGGCGACGGCGCGTCGCCAAGCCGTCGAGAGGCCACCCATCGACATCGCGCCGAACGACCCGCTCCTGGCCTATTTCGCCCAATCGCGCGGCGCGATGAGCATCGATGAGCTCGAGCTCGATTCGCCGGCGGTACAGGCCCTCCGCGAGCGCGGCTCGAAGCTCGTCGTTCCGCTCATCAGTCAGGGCGAGCTTATCGGACTCCTCGACCTCGGGCCGCGTCTTTCCGACCAGGAGTATTCGCGCGAGGACCGTCGCCTCCTCGACAAGCTCGCCGGGCAGGCCGCGCCGGCCGTCCGCGTCGCGCAGCTCGTGCGCGAGCAGGAGGCCGAGGTCCGCACCCGCGAGCGTCTCGAACAAGAGATGCGCGTCGCGCAGCTCATCCAGCAGCAGTTCCTCCCCAAGCGGCTCCCCGAGTTGCGTGGTTGGACGCTCGCGGCGTACTACCGGGCGGCGCGCGAGGTCGGCGGCGATTTCTATGACTTCATCGAGCTGCCAGATGGGCACATTGGGCTCGTCGTCGGTGACGTGACGGGCCATGGCGTTCCCGCCGCGCTCGTGATGGCGACGACTCGAAGCATCCTGCGCGGCGACGCGCCCCGCCTCGTGTCGCCGGGGATCGTGCTCGCGCGCGCGAACGAGCTCCTGCACGGCGACATCCCACAAAACATGTTCGTAACCTGTCTGTACGCGGTTCTCGAGCCAGCCACAGGCCGGCTGCGCTACGCGAACGCCGGCCACGACCTGCCCTACGTGCGCGGTGAAAGCAGCGTCCGCGAGCTACGCGCCACCGGCATGCCGCTCGGACTCATGCGCGACATGGTCTACGACGAGAAAGAAGCGCTCCTCGCCCCCGGGGAGACCCTGCTGCTGCACAGCGACGGTCTCGCGGAAGCGCACGATCCCCAGCGCAAGATGTTCGGCTTCCCTCGCATGCGTGAGATCGTCGCCCACCATCCTGGTGGTCAGGCGCTCATCGACGAGCTCCTTGCGGACCTCGCGCAGTTCACCGGCCCAGGGTGGGAGCAGGAAGACGACATCACCCTCGTGACACTCGTGCGTTCGCAGGGCGTCAGCCCCGAGCGAGTCCTCGACCGGTTCGAGCTGCCGAGCGTCGCCGGGAACGAGCGCCAAGCCATGGAACGCGTCGCGGCGAGCATTCGCGAGCTTGGCTTCCCCGCGCGGCGGCTCGAGCGGCTCAAGACCGCGGTGGCCGAGGCGACCATGAACGCGATCGAGCACGGCAATCGCGGGCGCGCTGACCTTCCGGTCCGGATCGAGGTCGGCGCTCTGAGTGGCGCGGTGGTCGTGCGGATCACCGACCAGGGCGACGGACGCAAGATCCCCGAGGCAACGACGCCCGACCTTGAGGCGAAGCTCGCAGGGCTGCAGACGCCACGCGGCTGGGGACTCTTCCTCATTAAGAACATGGTCAACGAGATGCGCGTGACGGGCGACGAGCGTCATCACACGATCGAGCTGGTCATGCGGCTCGAAGGAGGCACCGATGCCGGAGACGACTGAGCGGGCGGCCGTGCGGCGCCGTGACGGCGCGAGCGTGATCGACATGCCCGCGCACATCGACATCTCAAGCGAAACTGCGCTCAATGGTGCCTACTCGGAGGCCGCTGGGAAGGAAGCGCTGCTGCTGAATTTCACGGATACCGAGTTCATCAACTCGAGCGGGATCGCGCTCATCGTCGGGATCATGGCCCGAGCCCGAAAGGAAGGACGCGTCATCGCGGCCTTTGGGCTCAGCCCGCACTATCGCGAGATCTTCGAGATCACCAGGCTCGCCGACTTTATGGGTCTGTATCCTGACGAGCAGGCTGCGGTCGCGGGCCGCAAATGAGGGGGGAACACGGGAAATGGCACAGCACATCACAGCGACCAACGTTCGGAGGATCGACGAAGTAGCGAGCGTCATCGACATCCACGGGGAGATCACGGCGCGGTCCGAGGAACAGCTCATGGCGGCATACGCTCGGGCCAGCGGCGAGCGGACGCGCACGGTGATCATGAACTTCTCCGCGCTCGAGTACATGAACAGTGGCGGCATCGGGCTGCTGGTCACGATCCTGATCCGGGCGAACCGGCAGAAGCAGCGCCTGTCGGCGTTCGGTCTCAACGAGCACTACCGGCAGATATTCGAGCTGACGCGTCTTGACGAGGCGATCGGCATCTACGACGACGAAGCGTCAGCCGTCGCCGGAGCCAAGCCGAGCTGAGGAGGGGAGCGATGGAAAAGCAGAAAGACGCGCAGACCCAGAGCGAGTCGACCGAGCGCAGGAGCGACGCGGCCTACTGGGCGAAGCCGGTGCGCACGCTGCAGACGAAGGACGTCCCGGCGGGTGCGATCGACCTGAACGTCACCGGCCGTCGGGTGTCCGGTGCGACGACGGGTTTCGGCCAGCTCTGGCAGAAGTCCTTCTGGGTCCGTCTCGAGGGCGCCGCGGTGACCCCCAAGGAAGTCATCGCGACGTGGAAGGAGCGCTTCGGCGACTTCTGGCCGAAGGGCCAGCGGATGTTCCTTCCGGCCGCGGGCATCGCCCCGGGAGAGGTGGGCCTGATCAATGCCAAGACCATGCCCGGCGCACCGCAGATGGCGACCGGAGTCCTGGTCATCTACGCCGACGACGAGAGCTTCAGCTTCATGTCGCCCGAGGGACACCCGTTCGCGGGCCCCCTCACGTTCAGCGCCGCGGATGACGCTGGCGTCACGGTCGTAAAGGTGGATGAGCTGACGCGCGCGAGCGATCCGTTCTGGGAGCTGATGATGATGATGCCGATCGTCGGAGCCCGCGTGCAGAACGACATCTGGCGCGCGACCCTCCGAAACGTCGCCAAACACTTCGGCGTCGACGCTTCGGTCGAGTCCCGTATCGTGTGCGTGGACTCGCGCCGGCAGTGGTCGCAGGCGAAGAACGTCTGGCAGAACGCGGCGATACGGTCGACGCTGTACGCATTCGTGAGGCCGTTCCGACGCCGCTGATGTGGGCGGCTCCATGAGCGGGGCGACGTCTCCGCGCCTCGCCTACGTCCTGGCCGCCGCAGTTGCGCTTGCCGCATGCGCCCCGTCGTCCCCGAGCGCGACGAGCCGCCTGCGCACGCCTGCCGAACCCGAGCTGCAAGCGGTGGTCATCGCATCGCAGTTCCTCATCGGTACGCAGCGCGTGCCGATCGGGATCCTCTATCGCAACACGCCGGTGAATGACGCGAGCGTCCGTGTTCGCGCATACCGCGATGTGCCCTCCGACCCGCTCGCGACCGCCGCGGACGCGCCATTCAAGGGTGACGGCCTCCAGGGAAAGGGCGCCTACGTCGCGCACCTGGCGTTCGGCGCTCCGGGTACGTGGGTCGCGGAGATCGCGGTGCGCCGTGCCCAGGCCGCACCCGCGCTGATCCGCCTGCAGCTCACCGTCGGCACGAAGTCGTCGGTGCCCGCCGTCGGCGAGCCCGCGCCCGCGAGCCGGAACCCAACCGTGAAGGACGTCGCGGACGTCGGCGAGATCGACAGCGGTCGCCCGCCGAGCGACATGCATCAGCTCTCCATCGCCGACGCCATCGCGCAGCATCAGCCCGCGCTCGTCGTGTTCGCGACGCCCGCCTTCTGCACGAGCCAGATGTGCGGCCCGCAGGTGAAGGCGGTCGAGCGCCTCCAGCCCGAATATCGTGACCGCCTCGCGTTCATCCACGTCGAGATCTATCGCAACTTCCGGCCCGATCCGTCGAAGATGGAGTTCACGCCAACAGTGCGCGAGTGGCGGCTTCGGACCGAGCCTTGGGTCTTCCTCATCGACCGCGGAGGCATCATCCGCGCCGCATTCGAAGGTCCGACCGCGACCGATGAGCTCCGCGCAGCCGTCGATCGCTTGCTGTCCGCGCCCTGAGCACCACCGTACGTTGACCGCGCTGGCTCGCCCACCTAGCGTTCGACGCGCGGTGAGACGGCTCGGTACGCTCTTGATGACGATCACGCTGGTACTGCTTGGCTGCAGCCCCGCGAAGGCGCCAGCGCCGCCACGTGTCTACGACGTGCAGGTCGACGCGAAGGCGAGCTTCTTCAGCCTTGCCGCGGGTCTCTACTTTCCCAGAGAGGTCGAGGCGCACGCGGGTGACACGATCCGCTTCACCGCTGTTGACCGCGGCGAGATACACACGGTGACAATGGGGACGCTCGTCGACGCAGCGCTCGATGCCCTCGCGAAGTTGCCTGCGGGCGTGACCCGGCCTTCGCTCGAGTCGCTCAAGCTACCGCCGATCCTTCTTGGCTCGCCGCCGGCGCAGCTCGGCGGATCCGCGGCGCAGCCGTGCTTCCTCGACAGTGGCGTCGCGCCGTCGCCCGAAGCCTGTCCGAAGGAGCAGCAGCGGCAAGAGGACTTCACCGGCAAGCAGAGCCTCTTCAATAGCGGCTATCTCGCCGGCGCGGCCGTCTTCGCGGTGCGCCTCTCCGACTCGATCCGGCCGGGGACATACCGCTATCTTTGCCTTCTTCACGGTCCGGACATGGCGGGCCGGATCGTCGTCGCTGAAAAGGATCGCGCCGTCCCTGCGCCGGCGGACGTCAGGGACCGCGGCCTCGCGGAGCTCGAGAGCCTCGTGCGCGCGCTGCAGCCGGCGGTCGACGGGGCGCCTCGCGGCCTTCCGAACGCGACCGTTGTGGCGGGTGTTCTCGCGCGTGATGTCGCGCACACTCAGGCGACGGTTTTCGCTCCGGCCGAGGCGGCGGCGCGCGTCGGAGAGACGGTGACCTGGAAGGTGTTCGGCCCGCACACGATCAGCTTCAACGCGCCGCAGGACGCCGTCGGTCTGGTCATCAGAGCCTCCGATGGCGGCTGGTCGCTCAATGCGCGCGCGCTGGTGCCGGAGAAGTCCTCCGTGCGGGCCTCGGGCCCGCCGGGGGCCCCGCGCACCCTGGACTCCGGAGCGTGGGACGGAAGAGGCTTCCGAAGCTCGGGCCTCATCGTGTCGGTCGCGCCCGCGCTCGTCTCCTACGCGGTCGCGTTCTCGGAGCCGGGGACGTACAGCTACAAGTGCCTCATCCATCCGGACATGGAGGGCGTGGTCAAGGTCGGGCAGTGAAGGTGCGCCGAGTCCTGAATCTCGAATGGCTCTTTGCCCGACCCTGGCGAGTGGTCGCCGCCGTCGCGCTCCTCGTCGGCCTGCCCGTTCTCGTCGTCGGAGAGCTCTCGGCCAACAGCACGCGACAGCAGCTGCGCGACGAGCAGCTCAACGAGACCACCGTGGTCGCGGCACGGGCCGCGGACGCAGTGAGCCGCCGGGCCGAGAGCATCCTCGAGCAGCTCTCGCTGTCCATCTCCATCAGCGACATCCGCCCGGCCCTCGAAGTCGGCGACACCGCCCGCGTCGAGGAACTCGTGCGCACGTTCCAT
>JANNUM010000524.1:0-10971 GCA_031395235.1 Chloroflexota bacterium | reverse complement strand
GATCGGCGACACCAAGGAGCACATCGCGAAGCTGCGCAAGCTGGCCGGGATCGGCGTGAGGCAGTTCAACATCTACCTCATGAGCGGCGACGAGGAGGAGATCCTCGAGACCTACGGCCGCGAGATCATCCCCGCATTGAGAGATGTGGCGCCCGCGCTCACCGCGGGCTCCGGGTCGGGTTAGAGCTCCCCCGTGGCCGCGTACCGGTCGGCGACGGTGAGCGCTTCGTCGATCGCCTTGACGCCGAACGCGATCTCGTCCTCGCTCACGTTGAGCGGCGGCGCGACGAACAACATGTTCCAACGGTTGAGGATGTAAACGTCGCGCTGCATGAGCGCGTTCTTGATCGCGTTCTGGAGCTTCGCCGACGGCCCGTTCCAGCGCTCCAGCATCTCTTTCGTCTTGCGGTCCTTCACCAGCTCGATGCCGATGAAGAGCCCCTTGCCGCGGACGTCGCCCACCGACGGGTGGCGCTCCGCGACGGCGCGTAGCTCGCGCATCAGGACCTCGCCGCTCCGCGCGCCGCGCTCGATGAGACGATCCTCGCGGTAGGCCTCGATCGTCGCGACGCCGGCCGCGCACGCGAGCGGATGGCCCGCGTACGTGAGACCGGCCCACAGCACGTTCGCGTCGAAGTGCTTCGCGATCGGCTCGTCGACGATGACGCCGCCGAGCGGGACGTAGCCCGAGTTGACGCCCTTCGTGAAGGTCATCATGTCCGGCACCACGCCCTCGTGCTCCGCCGCGAACCACTTGCCGGTGCGGCCGAAGCCCGTCATGACCTCGTCGAGGATGAGGAGGATCCCGTGCTTGTCGCACAACGCGCGCAGTCCGCGGAGGAAGCCGTCCGGCGGCACGATGAGACCCGAGCTGCCGACGATCGGCTCGAGGAAGATCGCTGCGACGTATTCGGGGCCCTCGTACCAGAGCACCTCTTCGACGTGCGCGAGGGCCTTCTGCGCGTCGTTGCCGAACATCGAGCGGTAGGGGTCGGGATTGAGGAACCGCACGACGCCCGTGATCCCTGGCTCGTTCGCCCAACGGCGGTTGTCGCCACCGAGCGTCGCGGCACCCTGCGTCTGGCCGTGGAAGGACCGCCACTGCGTCAGGACCTTGTGCCGTTTGGTGTACATGCGTGCGATGCGCAGGGCGTGCTCGTTCGCCTCGCTGCCGCCCGTGGTGAAGAGCGTTTTGGTGAGGTCGCCCGGCGTGATCTCCGCCATGAGCCGCGCGAGCTCAGCGCGACTCTCTTCGCCGAATGACGGCGTGACGTAGCAGAGGCGCTCGGCCTGCTCCTGGATCGCGCGGACCACCTTCGGGTGACCGTGGCCGAGGTTGACGTTGATGAGGCCCGACGAGAAGTCGAGGATGCGCCTCTCGCCCGCGTGAAGCCACGATCCGCTGGCGCCGGTGATGACAAGTGGCGTGAGAGCACCCTGCGCCGACCAGGAGACGAGGACATGGTCCTTGGTGTCCCTCGCGATCGCGGAGGTGTCGACCGGACGCTTGGTGTCGAGCGCCATGAGAAAAAGGAGCATACGCTCGGGCCGTGCGGATCGGCTTCCAGGTCTGGCCGCAGAACACGACGTGGCCCGCGATGCGCGAGGTCGCGCAGCTTGCCGACACGATCGGCGTCGAGTCGATCTGGACGTGGGACCACTTCTACGCTCTGTCGGGCGAAGAGGAGCGACCCAACTTCGAGGCCTGGCAGATCCTGCCCGCCTGGGCCGCCGTCACGCAGCGCGTGCGCATGGGCGTGCTCGTCTCGGGCATCACGTACCGACATCCCGCAGTCATCGCGAACATGGCCGCGACGCTGGACCACGTCTCGAATGGCCGAGCCAACCTCGGGATCGGCGCGGCGTGGAACCAGACCGAGCACCGCGCGTACGGCATCGAGCTCGGCAGTCCGGGTGAGCGCTCAACGCGCTTCGCCGAGGCGACCAGGATCATCCGACGGCTCCTCGACGGCGATCGCGTCACGATCAAAGGCAAGTACTACAAGCTGCAGGACGCCATGCTGAACGTGCGCCCGATCCAGAAGCGGCTGCCGATCATGATCGGCGGCGGCGGCGAGAAGCGGACCCTGCGCACGACCGCCCGTTACGCCGAGATGTGGCACGGCTTCGGGACCGCCGACGTCATCAAGCGCAAGCTCGAGATCCTGCGCCAGCACTGCACCGACGTCGGGCGCGACCCGAATGAGATCGTCCCGTACGGCGGCAGCTGGTTGGTGATCCGCGACGACAAGGACGAGGCGGAACGGGTGCTAGCTAACATCGCGAAGCACCACCCCGGCATGACTCGCCCCAATGTCTTCGTGGGGAACGCCGACGAGGTCGCGAAGCTCCTGAGGTCGTACTGGGATGTCGGCCTGCGGGGATGGATCGCGGGCTTCGCGCACCCCTTCGACACGGAGAGCATGAAGCGACTGGTCGAGGATGTGCGGCCACGTCTCGAGAAGCTCGTCGGAGTCGCCGCGTAGGCGCCCAGGCCGTGCACGTGGGCACGAACGTCGCTGAAACTGCTAGCGTTTCCCGCGTCCAATGAAGATCGGTGTCCCGAAGGAGACCATGCCCGGCGAGACGCGGGTCGGGCTGGTTCCGGAGACGGTCGGGCGTCTTGCGAAGGCGGGGAACACGGTCGTGGTCGAGCGCGGCGCGGGTGTCGCCTCCGCCTTTCCAGACGACGCCTACGAGAAGGCCGGCGCGCAGATGGTCGACAACGCGTTCGAGGCGGAGCTGGTCGCCAAGGTGCAGCGGCCGACGGACGCGGAGATCGGGAAGCTGGGCGCGGGAACGGTCCTCATCGCGTTCCTCCAGCCCCTGGTGAACACCGATCTCGCGCGCACGCTGGCCGAGCGCAAGGTGACCGCGCTCAGCATGGACGCGATCCCGCGCATCACCCGCGCGCAGCCGATGGACGCGCTCTCCTCGCAGGCGACGGTCGCCGGCTACAAGGCCGTCCTCCTGGCCGCCGCCGCGCTGCCGAAGTTCTTCCCGATGCTCACGACAGCCGCGGGAACCATCGCGCCGGCCAAGGCGCTGATCATCGGCGCCGGCGTGGCGGGGCTGCAGGCGATCGCGACGGCGCGGCGACTCGGCGCCGTCGTCGAGGCGTTCGACACCCGGCCGGTGGTGAAGGAACAGGTCCAGAGCCTCGGCGCGAAGTTCCTCGAGGTCGACCTCGGCGAGAGCGGCGCCGGCGCTGGGGGCTACGCGAAGGAGCTGTCCGAGGATGCGCACCGCAAAGAGGTCGAGCTGCTCGCCAAGGCGGCGCGCGAGAACGACATCATCATCACGACCGCCGCGATCCCCGGTCGTAAGGCGCCGGTGCTCATCACCAGGGAGATGGTCCCGACGATGAAGCCGGGCTCGGTGATCGTCGACCTTGCCGCGGAGACCGGCGGCAACTGCGAGCTGACCGAGGCCGGCAAGACCGTCGTCGCGAGCGGCGTGACGATCATCGGCTTGCTGAACATACCGGCCTCGATGCCGTTCCACGCGAGCCAGATGTACTCGCGCAACATCGCCAGCCTTCTCGGGCTCATGATCAAGAAGGACGGCACGTTCGACCTCAACCTTGGCGACGAGGTCGTCAAGGGAACCGTCATCACTCACGACGGCGAGATCGTGCATGAGGCAGTGAAGAAGGCGATGCAGCCCGCAGCCGCGGGAGCGCGCGCGTGAGCACCGAGGTCCTTCTCGGGGCATACGTGTTCATGCTGGCCATCTGGGTCGGCAACGAGGTCATCTCGAAGGTTCCCACCACGCTGCACACGCCGCTCATGTCAGGCGCCAACGCCATCCACGGCATCATCGTCGTCGGCGCGCTCCTGGTCGCGACCGCGCTGCCGGGTCCGCTCGGGACCGTGCTCGGCTTCCTCGCGGTCGTCCTGGGCACGATCAACGTCGTCGGCGGATTCGTCGTCACCGACCGCATGCTCCAGATGTTCAAGGCGCGCCCGCGCCCGGCGAAGCCCGTGGAGAAGAAGTAGTGGAACAGCTCCAGGGTCTCGTCCCCTGGGTGTATCTCATCGCGTCAGTCACCTTCATCTTCGGCCTAAAGGGACTTTCGGGCCCCACGACCGCGCAGCTCGGTAACCGGATCGCGGCGGTCGGGATGCTCGCGGCGGTCATCGCGACGTTCATCGAGAAGCAGGTCGCGGAGGCGTGGATCCTCGTGCTGCCCGCCATCGCGATCGGCACGGTGATCGGGTTCGTCGGCGCGCGTCAGGTCCCGATGACGGCGATGCCGCAGATGGTCGCCATCTTCAACGGCGCGGGCGGCGGCGCCGCCGCGCTCGTGTCCATGCTCGAGTACCTGCACGCGAACGGGGCGTCCGGAGGCGCGCCTGTCGGCGAAGTCATCGCGATCCTCCTCGGTCTGATGATCGGCGCCGTCTCGTTCTCCGGCAGCATCGTCGCGTTCGGCAAGCTGCAGGGGCTCATCGACGCAAGGGCCTTCAAATACGCGGGCCAACAGCTCGTCACCGCAGGTCTCTTCACGGGCATGCTCCTGTTCGGACTCGCGCTCGTGGCGGACGCCGCGGGGATCGTGGACGCGCCCAGCGAGCTCCTCCTCGGCCTGGTCGCGCTGCTCGCGCTCGCCTTCGGTGTCGCGCTCGTGATGCCGATCGGCGGAGCCGACATGCCGGTCGTCATCTCGCTCCTCAACGCCTACACCGGGCTCGCGGTCGCGATGGCGGGTTTGGCGATCGGCAACCAGATGCTGATCGTCGCCGGCACCCTCGTCGGCGCCTCGGGCACCATCCTCACCCGCCTCATGTCGAAGGCGATGAACCGGTCGCTCGGCAATGTCCTCTTCGGCGCGTTCGGCGCCGCGACGGCCAGCACCGCGGGGGCGAAGACCGACGACGGCCGCTCCTTCCGCGAGGTGAGCGCCGAGGATGCGGCGATCCTGCTCGGCTACGCGCAGAGCGTCATCATCGTGCCCGGCTACGGGCTCGCTGTCGCGCAGGCGCAGCACAACGTCCGCGAGCTCGCCGATCTGCTCGAGGCGAAGGGCATCGAGGTGAAATACGCCATCCACCCCGTCGCCGGCCGCATGCCGGGTCACATGAACGTGCTCCTCGCCGAGGCCAACGTGCCGTACGAGAAGCTCTTCGACATGGAGCAGATCAACGAGGACTTCCAGCGCGCGGACGTCGCGCTCGTGATCGGCGCGAACGACGTCACGAACCCCGCGGCGCGGAAGGACACGACGAGCCCCATCTACGGCATGCCGATCCTCAACGTCGACCAGGCGCAGAACATCATCGTGATCAAACGCTCGATGAATCCGGGCTTCGCCGGCATCGACAACGAGCTCTACCTTGACCCCAAGACGGGGATGCTGTTCGGCGACGCGAAGGAGGCCGTCTCGCGCGTCGTGAGCGAGCTGAAGAAGTCAGCGTAACGCCAGAAGGATCGCGCCTAGGTCGTATCTCCGAGCTGCTTCACAAGCCAGTCCATTGCGTGGTCGGCGACCTCTTCCCAGCCTGGCTGCCCGATGATCCAGTGCGTGCGACCGGGGAATTCGCGGTAATCCGTGACCGCGGTCGAGCGTGCGTACCTCCGGAAGTTCGCGAGGTTCATGCGCGCTTCGACGGTACGGTCCAGCTCGCCGGCGATGATGAGGAGCGGCGCGCGCAGAGAGTTGCGGTAGTTGACCTTCGTCACGTCGGTTAGCGGTGCGAGCAGCGCCTGGAGGAAGATGCGCCCGGACGTCGGGATGACCTGCCCCTCGTAGGCCGCGCGCTGCTCCGGCTCGCTCAGCGTATGGACCCAGCCCCATTGGAAATTCTCGAACGGCATCCGGCGTACGCGCTCCCAGCTGGCCCATCCGAGGAGGACGGGAAGGCTCGCGCGCACCGCATTGCGGCCGGGGAGCACACCCTTCGGCGGCGCGGAGTCGATCGCCACGCCGGCGGCACCGAGGCCGCGATCAAGGAGCAGCTGCACGAAGAGGCCGCCGAAGGAATGACCGACGAGGATCGGCGGCGCCTCGAACTCACGGATGATCGAGGCGTAGTTGTCGACGATCTCGCCGATGCCCAGCTTTCCGAAGCGCGGATCCGGAGCGCGCTGCAGATCGTCCAACGGGTGATCGAGGAACGGCCACGCGGGCGCGACGCACTTGTAGCCGCGCGCCTCGAAGCGCTGCATGAACGGGACCCACGACTCCGCCGACATGAAGGCGCCGTGGATGAAGACGACCGATCTCACGAGAGATCAGGCACCCGGGAGGCCGGTGGGTGGCGTCGTCACGGTGACTCGACGAGCTCGCCGATCGTGAGTGCGTATTCCCAGACGGCGATCTCCGGAGCCTCCACGCCGTGCGCCCCGAGGATGGTCCCGATCTGCGCGCGGTGATCGCTCCCGTGGTGGATGAACTGCGCGGTGGCCACACCGGCGGTGAAGACCTCGCCGTTCGACCGCGGGATCCGCCGCGACGGGTCGTCGCCGGAAGCGAGGTAGCGCTCCATGCGCTCGGCGCTGGTCCGCGCGCGCTCACGCAGCTCGTCGAGCGGTACGAGCCCCTGCTCCGGGGAGGCGACCTTTCCGCGCGGTGGAAGCTCGTCGCCGCCCAGGGCGTAGAGATACCCCTCCTCCGCGCCGACGATGTGCTGGAGCGTCGCGTGGATCGAGCCGTACGTGCCGGGAACGGTCCACGCGAGCCGCTCGGGTGAGAGTCGCGCGCAGATGGCGATGAGCTCGTTGTTCGCCCAGCCGTTGTGGCGCACGGCCCTGAGCAGCGTACCGTCGCTCACGTCTGGAGGATCGGGCTTCCGCGTTTGATGAAGCGTCCGCGGCCCTTCCGCCCGAGGAACGTGTCCTTCTCCACGATCACCTCGCCGCGTGACATCACGACGACCGGCTTTCCCTTCACCTTGCGTCCCTCGTACGGGTTGTAGTCGACGCGCATATGGTGCGTCTTCGCCGAGATCGTGTGCGTCGCGCGCGGATCCCAGATGACGATGTCGGCATCGCTGCCGACGGCGATCGTGCCCTTCTTCGGGAACATGCCCATGATCTTCGCTGGCGTCGTCGACGTCACCTCGACCCAGCGATTGAGCGTGATGCGGCCCTGCACGACGCCGCCGTCGTAGGTGAGATACATCCGCGTCTCGACGCCGGGCGCGCCGTTCGGGATCTTCGAGAAGTCGCCGATCCCGAGCTCCTTCTGCTTGGGTTGGCCCTGGAAGCCCTCCTTCATACAGAAGGGGCAGTGGTCGGTGCTGATCACCTGCAGGTCATTGCGCGCGAGTCCCTTCCAAAGCTCGTCCTGATGCCACTTCTCGCGCAGCGGCGGCGACATCACGTACTTCGCGCCCTCGAAGCCCGGCTCGTCGTAGTTGTCGACCGAGAGGAACAGGTACTGCGGGCAGGTCTCCGCGTAAGCGGGCAGGCCGCGATCGCGGAAGAGCCGTACTTGCTCCAGCGCGTGCGCGGACGAGAGGTGAACGATGTACAGCGGCACGCCGCCCGCCATCTCCGCAAGACGGAAGGCGCGGTTCGTGGCCTCTGCCTCGGCCTCGGGCGGCCGTGTGAGCGCGTGCCACTTCGGAGCGGTGTTCTTCTTCGCGAGCGCCCGCTTCACGAGCACATCGATGACGCCGCCGTTCTCCGCATGCATGCAGATCAGGCCACCGTTCTCTGCGGTGCGCGTGAGCGCTTTGAAGATCGACGCATCGTCGACCATGAAGACGCCCGGATAGGCCATGAAGAGCTTGAAGGAGGAGATGCCCTCCTTGACCATCGTGTCCATCTCGCGGAGGACCTTGTCCGACACATCTCGCACGATCAGGTGGAATCCGTAATCGATCACGGCTTTGCCGCGAGCCTTCTTCATCCATGCGTCGCGCGCCTTCTCGAGCGGCTCGCCCATGCCCTGCACGGCGAAGTCGACGATCGTCGTCGTGCCGCCGAATGCTGCCGCGCGCGTGCCGGTCTCGAAGTCGTCCGATGAGGATGTGCCGCCGAACGGGAGCTCCATATGCGTGTGGACGTCAATGCCGCCGGGGATGACGTACTTCCCCGTCGCGCTGATCTTCCTCGCGCCCGCGACCTTCAGATCCTTGCCGATCATGGCGATCTTCTCGCCGTCGACGAGCACGTCGGCTGTGTAGTTGTCGGCCGCGGTCACGATGGTCCCGCCGATGATGAGCGTCTTCGTCATGCTCTCCTCCCGAGGCGAACGCGCGGGAGTCTAGCCGCCGTCACTTTCGCAGCGCGGTGACGTAGGCGTGCGTGTCGTAGTAGCTGCGCACGCGAGCGACCCTGCCCTCACGCAGCGTGAAGATGCGCACGACCTCGCTATGGAAGGGTCGGCCAGTGGCGCGCGCCACGCCTTCAGCGTCGACGATCATCACGACCTCGTCCCCCTGTGCGATGTAGCCCCGCGGCTCGAAATGGTCGTAGCGCATCGCGGCGCCGAGCGTCTCGAACCATCGCGGGAGCGCGTCGCGGCCCCTTACCGTTCCCGCCCACGGCAGGAGCTCGGGCGGACCAGCAGCCCACCATTCGATGTCGTCCGTCGCATGTTCGAGGACGAGCTCACGCATCGGCGATCCCCCTGGTGGAGCCGCTTTACGAGGGCGAGGTTCGCGTCGGCGACCGACATCAGCGCAGCGAATCCGCGAGAACGACGAGCTCCGGGACCGTGCGGTGAAGTGATTCAAGGCGATACGAGATCCCGTGTTCCGTCCAGTTCACGACCGTGAGGCCTTCGACCGACACAATGCCCGTCGTGCCGCGGATGGCGACGGCGGCGCGGAACGACGCCGGTGGCGCTTCGTTGGCAAGCCAGTCGGGAAACGCCGAGAGCTCGACATCGCTCACGCCCGACGGCAACACGAGCGCTGCGAGCTGAGTGCGCGGCGCGAGCAGCGCGCCCGTTGGGGTCGGTGTCGCGGTCGGCGTCGGCGCGGGCTCGCTGCCGCTGCGCTGCTGCGCGAGCAGCGCCGCCGCGGCCAGCGCGGTCCCGATGCCGATGAGGACGAGGCGCTGCCACAGCGCGGCGCCTCGCTCCTTGCGATCGAGGTCGATGAGTACGGAGTGGCGGTCAGTACCCGACATAGACGACCCGCTGCTCCGTGAAGAAATCGAAGGCCGCGGTGCCGCACTCGCGATCGCCGAAGCCTGAATCCTTCACGCCGCCAAAGGGGACATGCGCCTCGCCCCCGACTGTTGGCAGATTCACGTGCAGCATCCCCGCCTCCGACTCCTCCGCGTAGCGGAACGCCGTCCGCAGGTCACGCGTATAGATGGAGGAGGAAAGGCCGTAGCCGATCGAGTTCGCGATGGCGAGCGCGCTCTCGAGGTCGTTCGCGGGAATGATGCTCACGACGGGGCCGAAGATCTCCTCCTGCGCGACGCTCATGTTCGGGTCGACGTCGGCGAAGATCGTCGGTTCGATGAAGTAGCCCGCCTTCAGCTCCGGCTTCGACGGCGCGCTGCCATCGCGCACGACGCGCGCACCCTCGCGCTTCCCCGCCTCGATGCGCTCGCGCACCTTGCGTAGCTGCGTGTCGTCGACGATCGGCCCCATACGCACGCCGTCCGCCAGACCATCGCCGGCGCGCCAGGTCTCCGCCTTCGCCGCGAGCAGCTCCGTGAAGTCGACCAGGCGCGAGCGCACCACGACGGCGCGGCTCGTCGCGGTGCAGCGCTGCCCGGTCGCGCCGAACGCGCCGCCGGCGACGCTCTCGGCCGCCTTCTCGAGGTCGGCGTCGTCCATGACGATCACCGCGTTCTTGCCGCCCATCTCGAGCTGCACCTTGCAGAGCCGCTGTGCGGCCTGCGCGTAGAGACGTCGCCCGACGGCATTCGAGCCCGTGAATGAGATTGCCTTCACGCGCTCGTCGTCGATGATCGCGCGCGAGAGCGCATCGCCCGGTCCGAGCACCATGTTCAGGACTCCGTCCGGGACGCCGCCGTCGGCGAAGCACTGCACGACCTGCGCGGCGCAGAGCGGCGTGAGCGACGCGGGCTTGAAGACCACCGCATTTCCAGCGACGAGCGCCGGCGCGATCTTCCAGGCGGGGATCGCGACCGGAAAGTTCCACGGTGTGATGCAGGCGACCACTCCGAGGGGGTCGCGCACGGTGTAGATGAACGTGCCGCGCTGCGTGGAGGGGATCGTCTCGCCGGTGAGTCGCGAACCCTGGGCCGCCGCGAAGCGCACGTTCGCGACCGCGCGATCGACCTCGCCCAGTGACTCGGGCAGGGTCTTGCCCTCCTCCTGCGTGAGCAATCGCGCGAGCTCCACGCGGCGACGCTCCATGAGGTCGGCCGCCTTTCGCACCATGTCGCCGCGCTGGGGCGGGGGCGTGCGGCGCCACTCCTGATACGCGGCGGCGGCGGCGTCGATCGCGTGCCGCACGTCCTCTGGCGTCGAGACCGTCGCGTCGCCGAGTGACTCGCTGCTGCGTGCCGGGTTCACGTCGCGAACGCGCTCGTGCGAGGTCGACTCGACCCACGCGCCACCGATGTAGTTCAGCGTCGGCAGCGTCACAGCGTTAGGGCTTGACCATATCGTCGTACATGTCCGGCCGGCGGTCGCGGTAGAACTGCCAGGTGTTGCGGACCTCGCGCACGAGATCCATGTTCAGATCCGCGACGAGGAGCTGTTCGTCCTTCTCCGAGGCCTGCGCGACGATCTTGCCGCGCGGGTCGGCGAAGTACGACGAGCCGTAGTAGTCGTTCGGGCCGAACTCCTTCTCCTGCCCGACGCGGTTGATCGTCCCGACCCAGTAGCCGTTCGCGATCGCGTGCGCGGTCTGCTCGATGAACCACAGATGCATCGAGAGGCCGCGCGACGTCGCCGACGGGATGAACACGAGCTCGGCGCCGTGCAGCCCAAGCATGCGCGCGCCTTCGGGGAAATGGCGGTCGTAGCAGATGTAGACGCCCACCTTGCCCACCGCGGTGTCGAACACCGGGTAGCCCATGTTCCCGGGCCGGAAG
>JANNUM010000024.1:0-1646 GCA_031395235.1 Chloroflexota bacterium | reverse complement strand
TTCTGGGCCTGGAACGCCCTGTGGGCGGCGGCCAGCCCTGTATTCGTAGCGGTTCCGCCCGCGCAGAACATCCTGTACGGCACCTGGCTCGCGGCCGCTGTCGTCGCGGGCCTCGTCGTGCAGAAACCCGGCGCCGCGCTGTTCGCGGAGCTCGTCGCCGCGAGCGTGTCGCTCATCCTCGGCTCCCAGTGGGGTCTCGACGCCGCGTTATCGGGTCTGTTCCAGGGCGCGGGCGCGGAGCTCGCCTTCGCGCTGTTCCGCTATCGCCGCTGGGATCTGGCGGCGGCCCTGCTCGCCGCGGCCCTCTCGGCGGTCGGCGCGTGGCTCCACGACACGCCGCTCTACTACGCGGCTCTGCCCCTCGCCGATCAGCTGCTGATCGGCGCGTTCATGCTGATCTCCGCGCTGGTCATCGCGGGCGTCGGCTCGTGGTGGCTGACCCGCGCGCTCGTGCAGACCGGCGTGCTCGCACAGTTCCCATCAGGTCGCACCCAGCGGCGCATCTAGATTCCTCTTTTAGTGACCGGCAGCGACGGCGCCGCGATCGAGGCAAAGGGCTGGGGCTGGCGCCACGCCGGGCGCGAGGCCTGGGCGGTGCGCGGCCTCGATCTGCGCGTCGAGCCTGGCGAGCGCGTGCTCCTGCTCGGAGCGTCGGGCGCGGGCAAGAGCACGCTGCTCGCCGCACTTGCCGGCCTGCTCGATGCTTCCGGCGGCGGCGATTCCGAGGGCGAGCTCAGCGTGGACGGACGGCCGCCGCACGACGCGCGCGACGCGACCGGCATCGTGTTCCAGGATCCCGAGACGCAGCTCGTGATGGCGCGCGCCGGCGACGACGTCGCGTTCGGGCTCGAGATCCACTGCGTCCCCACAGCCGCGATCTGGCCACGCGTGCACCGCGCGCTCGCGCAGGTGCACTTTCCCTACCCCGAGGACCGGTCCACGGCGGCGCTGTCCGGCGGCGAGAAGCAGCGCCTCGCGATCGCCGGCGCGCTGGCTCTCCGCCCGCGCCTGCTGCTGCTCGACGAGCCGACGGCGAACCTCGATCCGGCAGGTGCGGAGGCGGTGCGCGGCACGCTCGCCGACCTCACCCGGGTGACGCTCGTGCTCGTCGAGCATCGTGTCGCCGATTCGCTGCCACTCGTGGGCCGTGTCGTCGTGATCGAAGCGGACGGCGGTGTCGTGGCGGACGGAGCTCCCAGCGATGTCTTCGCGCGTTACGGCGCCCGGCTGGCCGAGCTCGGCGTGTGGGTACCCGGTCCGTCGCCGGCGGCCCCGACGCGGCGCACGACCTTCGGAGCCGAGCTCGCGCGCGCCGACGACGTCGCGTTCCGTTACCCCGGCACGCAGGCGTGGGCGCTGGGCGGCGTCGACGCGGTCGTACGCGCAGGCGAGGCCCTCGCTGTCACTGGACCAAATGGCTCGGGCAAGTCGACGCTCGCGCTCCTCGTCGCGGGTCTGCTGCGACCCGCGCGGGGACGCGTCGCGCTCGAGGACGCCGAGCCCTGGTCGCTGCCGGCGCGCCGATTGGTCGCGCGCGTGGGCACCGTCTTTCAGGATCCGGAGCACCAGTTCGTGACCGGTCGCGTCGACCTGGAGCTCATGGTCGGACCGCTGCGCGCGGGACGCTACGCCCCGGACGCTCGGCG
>JANNUM010000009.1:0-1680 GCA_031395235.1 Chloroflexota bacterium | reverse complement strand
GCGGCGGCCTGGGTCTGGGTCTTCCCGGGGCCCGGCGCCTCATGGATGAGCTGACCATCGACACCGCCTTAGGCCGAGGTACCACCGTCACGATACGCAAGTGGCGCCGATAGACGACGACGCGCAGCGGATCGCGGTGCGCCGCGAGGTAGATGTGGAACACGCCGTTCGCACGGCTCGCTCCGCCGCCGAGCGTCTCGGCTTTGACGGCATCGGCGCCGAGTCGATCGCGTTGGCCGCAAGCGAGCTCGCCCGCAATCTCTTGCGGTACGCCACGGATGGCGTGCTGACGATCCGCGATCTTGCCGATCGCGGCCTTGAGCTCGAGAGCACCGACGCCGGGCCAGGAATCGGCGATGTGGCGCTTGCGCTCGCCGACCGTCATAGCACGGGCCACGGCCTCGGCGACGGCCTCGGCGCGGTGAGGCGACTCATGACCGAGTTCGAGATCTCGACGTCGCCGGCTGGGACGTGCATCAAGGCACGCCGATGGCCCGACCTCCCCTTCTGATCGGGGCAGCGACCCGACCTCATCCCCGCGAAGCAGTGAACGGCGACCGCGTCCACCTCGAGCAGCACGGCGCGATCCACCGCATCGTCGTGATCGATGGCCTGGGTCACGGTCCGCACGCCGCAGCGGCCGCCGCACGCGCGGTCGACACGCTCACAGCGATCCCGGACGCCGATGTGCCCAGCAGTATCCGTGCGTGTCATGAGGCTCTGAAGGGCACGCGCGGTGCCGCCTTGTCCGTCATCCGGATCGACCTCGACGCGGGACGGATGACGTTCGCGGGTCTCGGCAATGTCGAGGGGGTGCTGGTATCGCCTGGGGGGAAGCACTTGCTCATCCCGCAGCGTGGGATCGCGGGCGCGTTCGCTCCGCGGATACGGGAGACCGAAGAGGACCTGCCCGACTCGTTCATCATCATGCTGTGCACCGACGGAATCCACTCAGGCGCGCGTCGCGACCTCCGATTCGGCCCGATCGTCTCCGCCGAGGCGCTTGCGAATGAACTCCTGACGGCCTGGGGCCGCGACGCAGATGACGCGGCGGTCGTCGTCGCTAGCCGGCAGCCTTGATTCCGACAAACCTCCATCATGGACGTAAGAAGTCGACTCGATCTTCCGTTGCGACTGCAGCCGGAGTACTTGCAGAACTATTCCGATATCGGTATAGTTTTGCAATATGGAAGCAATCCGGGAAGAGTTCTCGGTCGATGAGGCGTCGCGCGCCCTCCGCGTAAGCCAGCGCCGCATCCGCGCGATGGTCCGAGACGGCGTGCTCGGAGGCCGGCGTCTGGGTGGACGCTGGCTTATCCGCGGAGCCGACGTCGAACAACGAGCGCGCCAGCAATCGCGGCCTGGCCGGCCGATGAGCGAGCGAAATGCGTGGGCCGTGTTGTGGAGGCTCTCGAGCGGTGAATGGCCTGCGCTTCCAGCATGGGATCGCTCACGACTGCAGCAGAAACTCAAACGTAGGTCGTTGCTCTCCCTCGCGAGCGACCTACGCGCCCGGGCCAAACTGCGTCTCTTCCGCGCGGACTCGCGCGTGCTCGAGCGTATCCGCTCCGATCCTGCCTTCATGCGTTCTGGCGTCAGCGCGGCCGCCGACTACGGCGTCGATCTGCGGGCGCCAGGTGTGGTCGAAGGCTACCTGGAGCGCGACCGGCTGGACGACCT
>JANNUM010000552.1:0-5471 GCA_031395235.1 Chloroflexota bacterium | reverse complement strand
GCGCCCGTCTCGAGCGGATGGATCGCGAGATCCGCGGGCACGCCGGCGTGCGGTGAGGACGTGAGCGGGGTCGCACCGGTCTGGGATCCCGCGGCCGACGAGCTCGCCACCACGATGCGGGCCGCGGTCTTCCACGCATCGGGACGGCCGCTCGAGGTCGCGTCCGTCCCGCGGCCCGAGCCCGGGCCCGGCGAGGTGCTCGTTCGGGTGAGCGCCTGCGGCCTTTGCCACAGCGACCTCCATTACCTCGACCACGGCGTTCCGACGTTCAAGACGCCGCCGCTCGTCCTCGGTCACGAGATCTCCGGCACGGTCGTCCGCGCCGGTCCCGGTGTGGACCCCGCCCTGCTGGGGACCGGCGTGCTCCTCGCGCCGGTGAGCACCTGCGGCGAGTGCGTCCCCTGCCGCACCGGCCGTGAGAACATCTGCGCGCGCCAGCGGATGCTCGGCAACACCGTCGACGGCGGGTTCGCCGAGTTCGTCGTCGCGCCAGCGCGCGACGCCTTCCCGATCCCTCCCGAAGTGCCGCTGCAGGAGGCCTGCGTCGTCGCGGACGCGCTCACGACGGCCTTCCACGCGGTGACGCGGCGCGCGCGCATCGAGCCAGGCGAGAAGGTCGTCGTGTTCGGCTGCGGCGGCCTCGGGCTCAATGTCGTCCAGGTGTGCGCGCTGATCGGCGCGCACGTCATCGCGGTCGATGTCGATCCGCGCAAGCTCGTACTCGCCACCCGGTTGGGAGCGTCGATCGTGATCGATGCGCGCGAAGGAGACCCGGCGAAGCGCGTGAGACGCGACACCGACGGCGGCGCCGACGTGGCGATCGAGGCGATCGGCCTGCCCAGGACGCAGGAGCAGGCACTCGCGTCCCTGCGGACCGGCGGCCGGCTGGTGCTCCTCGGCTACGCCGCCGAGCCGATGTCGCTTCCCGGCGGCCGCGTGACGTATCGCGAGCTCACGGTCATCGGCACGCTGGGCTGCCGGTCGGTGGATTTCCCCACCGTGCTCGAGCTCGTGCGGCGCGGCCGGCTGACGCTCAGCTCGCTCGTCACTCACCGCCATACGCTCGTCGGCATCAACGAGGGCTTCGACGCGCTCCGACATGGTGAGGGTGTGCGCCACATCGTGGTGATCGGATGACGGCGACCGTCGCGCCGCCCACGGTCCGTGTCGCGATCGAGCGGGGCATCGCCACGGTCACGCTCGATCGGCCGCCGCTGAACGTGCTCACCACGGCGATGCTCGGCGAGCTCGAGCGGGCGCTCCGCGAGCTGCAGACCGACAGCGAGCTGCGGCTCATCGTCATCCGCGGGGCGGGCCGCGCGTTCTCGGCCGGAGTGGACGTGGGCGAGCACCTGGGTGATTCGCTTGCGCCGATGCTCGACGCGTTCGCGCGCGTTGCGACCGCGCTGATCGACTGCGAGGTGCCCACCCTCTCCGTCGTGCAGGGTGCGGCGCTTGGCGGCGCGTGCGAGATCGTGGCGCTCTGCGATCTCGCGGTCGCCGCCGACGACGCGAAGCTCGGCACGCCCGAGATCACCCTCGGGGTCGTGCCTCCGGTCGGCGCCGCGGTCTTTTCGGCGCTCGTCGGCCTGCAGCGGGCGAATGCGCTCGTCCTCACCGGCGAACCGGTGAGCGGCGCGGAGGCGGCCGCGTGGGGCCTGGTGTGGCGCAGCGTGCCGATGGACCGTCTCGAGGACGAGACGCGTGCGATCGCGGAGAAGTTCGCCGGCCTAAGCGCGGCGAGCCTACGCCTCGCGAAGCGGACGGTCCGCGTATCCGCACGCGCTGCGCTCGGCGCCGCGGTCGCTGCCGCGAACGACGAGCAGCTTCGCTCCGTCCCGCGTATCGCCGACGCGCAGGAAGGCCTGCGCGCGTTCGTCGAGAAGCGTCCTCCGCGCTGGATGCACCGCTAGAGAGGCTCCGCCATCAGCCGCGGCGAGCGCCTACTCGGATCCCCGCAACGATCGTGGCGAGGCCGAGCCAGAGCACGTCCGCCGCGACGAGTAGGCCTGCGGCCGGTCCGATCCCGAGCGTGGCGCGGAGGAACGTTCCGAACGGACCGAGCACGCTCGGATCCGCGCCGAGCGCGAGAAGTCCAAGGACGCGCCCGGCCTCGAGCGGGTCGGCCGCGAGCACGACGAAGAGCCCGGCCGTGCCGACGCGCACGAACGGCGCGACGGCGAAGATCGCGAGGTCGATGCCGATCGCGAGGACGAACCAGAGCGCGAGCGCCGCGGTGACCGCCTGGTGGCGCGCGGCCGCGTACGCGGAGACGAGCACGCCGATGGCCGCGCACGCGGCGGTCGTGAGGAGCGCGATCATGACGAGCGCGGCGTAGCCGGCGAGGTCGGCCGCGGACACGCTGCCCGCGAGGATGAGCGCGGCGGTGCCGAGACCGGCCGCGACGAGGGTCCACGACGTGAGTGTCACCGCCACGACCTTCGCGACCGCGATGTCCGACCCCGGCACGCCGGCCGCGCGGAGCATCGCGAGGAACCCACCCTCGCGATCGCCCTGGAGCGCGAGCGCGCCTTGCACGAGGGCGAAGGCGGTCGGGACGAGGAGCATGAGCTGGAGGAGCGCGATCGCGGCCGGCGATGCCGCGCCGATGCCGATCTCGCGGAACGCGGCGAGCCCCATGACCGTCACCGCGCCCGCGAGGAGCGCGAAGAGCGCGGTCGCCGCCGGCAGCCGGTGGCCGCGCGCCGCGAGGCGCAGCTCGAAGAGCACGAGGGGGAGGAGCGGGGCCGGCCGGCGCCGCGGCATCGTCGTGAGCGGGACGCACACGGAGGTCACGCCGGGTCCACGAGGCGTCCGCGCTCGAGCGTGATCACGCGGTCGGCGACGCCGAGGAGCGCGCTCGCCTGTGGTGCCGGGCTCGTCACGACGATCGTCGCGCCCGTGGCCGCGAGGCCGCGCAGCCGCTCGGCGAGCGCGGCGCGCCCGGCGTCGTCGAGGTTCGCCGTGGGCTCGTCGAGCAGGAGCGTGCGCGGGTCGAGCGCGAAGAGCGCGGCGAGCGCCGCGCGCTGCTGCTCACCGCCCGAGAGCGTCGCGGCGCGACGCTCGGCACCGGCGCCGAGCCAGGCGGGATCGACGTCCGCCGCGGCCGAGCCCGCGATGCGCGAGAAGAGCTCGACGATCTCGGCGGTCGAGGCCGCCGCGGGGAGCCGCGCGCTCTGCGGGAGGTATGCGACCCGACGCTCCAGCTCGACGCGCCCGTCGTGCTCGGCGAGACCCGCGATGCAGCGCAGGAGGGTGGACTTCCCGGCGCCGTTCCCGCCGATGACGGCGGTGATCGTGCCGGGCGCGAGCGCGAACGTCACGCCGGCGAGCGCGACGCGCTCGCCGTAGGTCTTGCCGAGCCCCTCGACGCGCAGCATCACGTCGCGCGGCGCACGCGGCCGAGAGCCCAGAGCGCCGCGAGGAGCGCGAGGCCCGTGCCGATCCACGCCGCGCTGTCCGCGATCGACCGCGGCGGGGCCGCGGGCGCCGGCGCAAGCGGCGCGAGCGGCATGACGAGCGGCGCGACGAGGGGGATGCGGTCGATGATCCGCGGCGCCTGCCCGACGTTCCACCAGCGCTCGGCGCGGGCAAGGATGGAGAACGCGACCGACGAGCGGAGGATCCGCAGCTCGGGCGCGCTCGTGACCAGGCGCTCCGCCGAGGAGCCCTCGACGTGCGGGACGTCGCCGAGCCGGTCGCCGTCCAGGTCATAGCCGGCGTAGCCGCTCCAGTAGTTCCCCGCGCCGCTCTTCGTCCACTCGCTGCCGTTCGCCCGTGCGGCGCCGGGCGTGTCCACGTTCACGACGTTGCCGATGAAGGAGTTGCGCGAGAACACGAGCTGCGCGGTGGGGAAGAGCTGCACGCCGACCACGTTGTGCGCGATGTCGTTCAGGAGTACGTCAGCGAGGGTCTGAGTCCGGTCGACGCCTTCGGCGCGGATCCCGACCTGGTCGCGGGCGATCGTGTTCTCGACGACGCGCACCGAGCGCACGTCCTTCAGGAGGATGCCGTAGCCGGTCGCGTCCGAGCGGTGATCGGTGATGACGTTGCGCGATGCCTCGACGCCGGCGGTGTTCATGAGCACGAGGCCAGACGCGTTCCGCTCGATCGTGTTCCCGAACACCATGAGATCGGCGCCGAACATCGCGTGGAGCGCGTAGCGCAGGTCGTGGATGCGGTTGGTGTCCACGAGCGTCTCGCGCGCGTACGAAAGGTACAGGCCATCGCGCATCCCGCTGATGTCGTTGTCGCGTACGAGGCTTCCCTCGGTGTCGTGGAGCCAGATGCCGTCGCCGACCGTGGTGCGGGCGCCCGGTTGGTGGCTCGCGTCCAGCGAGACGAGCATGCCCGCGCCGCCGGGACCGCTGATCGTGTTCCCGACGATCCGCAGGCCGCGTGTGCCGCGCGCGAGGACGCCGACGTACACGTCACGGAGGACGTTATCTTCGATGCGCGCACCGTCGGCGAGGACGGCGATCCCCGACGCATCCTCCACCTGCCCACCGCTCCGCTCGATGCGCAGGCCGCGCACGGTGACGCCGGGCGCGGCGATGGTGAGCACGGTGCCCGTGCCGCCACCGTCGAGCACGGCGTCACCGTGCGCGATGAGCGCGATCGGCCGCGCGAGCGTGATCGGGCCTGCGTAGCGGCCCGCGGGCACGTGCAGCTCCGCGCCCGCCGGCGCGGCGGCGATCGCCGCCGCGAGGTCGAACGTCGCGGGCGCGTCGGCGCGTACCGTGGCGGTGGCCGCGGCGGTGGCCGGAGCGCTCGCCGTCACGGCAGTTCCGGCGAGCACGAGCGCGAGCGCGGCGGCGCCCGCCGCCGCGAGGAGCACGCTCCGGCGCGAGGGCGGTCCGGACAGGCGATGCGCGAGCGTGACGAGCAGAGCGACGAAGAGGAGGAGGATGAGGCCGGGCCCGGGGAGCGCGAGGATCTTGAAGTTCCACACCTGCGTCGGCCCGATCGCGAGCGGCACGAACGGCTCGAGGCGTAGCGCCGCAGCGGGATCGAGGTCACGTCCGAAGGTGATGAGCCAGCGCTGGATGTCGGCGATGACCACGAGCGGCATGGCCCAGAGGCCGACCCGCGCGAGGAGCCCGAGCTTCCCGCGGAGGAACAGACCCGCGAGGACGAGGACGGCGGCCGACGCGATGGCGAGCCACCAGAGCCCAAGCTCCGGGACCGTTTCCTGGCCGAACGTGCGCATGCCGATGTAGTGGTTGAGGCCGTTGATCTCGCGGACGTCGCCGGTGATCCGGCCGCCGTACACGACGAGCCAGAGGCCTTTCGGGTACTGCGGCGCGGAGAGGCGCGACTGCCAGATCGGGCTGGTGTTGGCGAGAGCGAGTAGCAGGAGCGCGACCGGCGCCGCCAGCGGCCGAAGCCAGCCGGCGGCGCCGGTCAGGCGCGTCGTCACTTGACGGTGAGCGTGCCCGTCATCCCGGCCTCCTTGTGGCCGGCGACGGAGC
>JANNUM010000520.1:0-1880 GCA_031395235.1 Chloroflexota bacterium | reverse complement strand
TGGTCGTCGGTGCAGGAGCTTCCACGCCGAGGATTCGCAACTCCTTTCTCGACAACTCCCAGGGCGGTCTGAACAACGCCACGAGCGGGCGCTCGAAGCTCGTGACGAACGGGATCAAGGTTGCGGTGCACCATCCCGTCGCGGGCGTCGGCATCGGTGACTTCAAGCGCGCGTACGCGCAGGAGGTCGGGTTGCGCGGGCGCGAGCCGCGCAGCGCGGCATCACACACGACGCCGGTAACGGTCGCGGCGGAGCTCGGCGTGCCCGGCATCGTCCTGTTCTTCTGGCTCGTCTTTGCCGCGCTCAGGCTGACGCTCCGGCGCGTGCTCACGAGCCTCGCGGGGAGAGCCGCACTCGTCTGCGGTGTGGCGTTCGTGGCGATCGCCGTGCACAGCCTCTTCTACAACGCGTTCTTCGAGGACCCGACGACGTGGGGCCTGCTCGGAATCGCGGCACTCGCTGCGCGCGCGCGCGGTTAGAGGCCTGATGTGAAACTCACGCACCTGTGGCTGGCGGCCCAGACGCGGCGCATCTGCGCCCGATCGACCCCAGCCCGTACTACCTAGTACGAACTAGGCCCGCTCGAACTCAGCTGCTTGGTCTGGACCGTCCCCACAGGCACGTCAATTCCACATCAAGCCTCTAGCGAACGCGTTCGGCGCGCGGGTTCGGCAGCGGCGTCAGCACCGGCCCGAGCCGGTCGCGCAGGTGTTCGTAGTTCGGCGGCAGCGAGAGACGCTCGCCGAGCTTGTCCGCCGGCTCGTCCACCGCGAAGCCGGGACCGAGCGTTGCGATCTCGAAGAGGACGCCGCTCGGCTCGCGGAAGTAGATCGACTTGAAGTAGAAGCGGTCGATGACCGGTGTCGGACGTCCGCCGCCGCGCTCGACGGCCGCGCGCCAGGCTTCGTGATCCTCCTGCGTCGACGACCACGCCACGTGGTGCACCGTGCCGGCGCCCTGAGTGCCGCGCTGATCGGTCACGTCGTAGACGTAGAAGCCGCTTCGCTTGTCGCCGCGCGCGACGAAGCCGGGCTCGAAGCCGAGCGTCTGCTCGAGGAAGTCGCTGCTCCCAGTCGGATCGAACGTGTATGCGCGCACGCCGGCGAAGCCTCGCAAGGCGTGCTCTTCGGGAATCTCCGGATGCTTCGCGATCAGCGGCTCCTCGCCGCTGTCGTCGGTGATGAGCTCGAGCGCGAGGCCCTCGGGATCCTCGAAGACGAGCGAGCCGTCGGTGCGCTCGCCGCCGACGCGCTCCTGCCAGAAATCGAGCGCTTCGTCGGACGCGACGCGAAAGGCGACGCGGTGCACCATCCCGGCGCCGGGGCGTCCGCGCGGCGTGCCCGGGTACTCGAAGAACGTGATGTCCGACCCCGCCGAGCCGCGCTCGTCGGCGTAGAAGAGGTGGTAGACGGTCGGGTCGTCCTGGTTCACCGTCTTCTTCACGAGCCGGAGGCCGAGCGTGCCCGCGTAGAAGTCGACGTTGCCGGGCGCATCGCCGGTGATCGCCGTGACGTGGTGGATGCCTTCGAGCTTCATGGTCAAAGTCTACGAACGCGCGGCTGCATCGAGTTGTTCCCGGACGCGCCGCCCGGGTACGTCGATGTACCGAAAACCGTGCTTCGCAAACAACGCGGGCATTTCGCGACGGTAGATGCGCGACCGCGTTGGCGACGCGGAGAAGCCGACCACCCGCCAGCGGCGCTCCCGTGCGAGCGCCAGCGCCACATCGAGCACCCGCAGCCGCTCGAAGTCGAAGCCGTGCGCCCGCGGAATCGACGGCAGAACACCGATGAGCGTCCCGTCCAGTCCCCAGGCGGGGAACGGCGCGCCGCGGTGAACCACGCAGTTGCGTCCGAACTGCTCCTTCCGCCGGCCGTGGA
>JANNUM010000518.1:0-1729 GCA_031395235.1 Chloroflexota bacterium | reverse complement strand
GAAGCCGACAGGACCGCGGAACCACCTCGGGCAGCCCGCGACGACGACGCCTGAGGACACGATCGCGCGGCTCGAGGAGGAGGTCTCGAAGAACCACGGCAGCGCGAACCGTGAACGGATCCAAGCGCAGATCACCGAGGAGCTGGCGTCTAAGGTCTAGCCGGCGCGGATGCCTCCAGGCACTGGTTTGGTCCGGCGCACCTTCGTCGTCGGGCTCGCGTTGGGCACGATCGTCACGGGCTTTTGCGCGATCGGCTCGTTCAACCGAGGCTTCGACAGCGTCCGCCGCACATCGTGGTCCCGCGAGCATGCCGCGCGAAGACGGGCGGTAGTCACCTCTCGTGGCGCTGCTCGCGCGATGACCCACCGCACCACCGAGGGAGCTCTCTCCAAAGCGAGCTGACCGGACCTTCATCCTGGTCCCCGCCACGTCCGGCGCACGTCTCGGCCGATATCATTTCGTCCTCAGGGGGTCCAGGAACCGTTGCCACAACTCGCCGCCAGTGCACGCGCCCGCCTCCCCGACAGCGCCTTCGCGTACGTCGACGCGCAGGGACGTCGACGTCTGCCGATCCACGACGCTTCGCACGTGCGCAACGCGCTGGCGCGGTTCGACCAGACCGCGTTCGAGGATGACGTCGCACGCGAGCGCGCGCGCCAACGCCTGTTGAGGGCCGCGAAGAAATACGGCATCGTCCCGATCGGCTTCTTCGACGGCCAGCTGCGCAAGGAGCGCCTGCAGACCGTTACCAAGGCACGCGCGAGAGATATCGCGAGCCTGCCACGCGGCACGGTGACGTTCCTCCTCACCGACATCGAAGGATCCACCGGTCTGCTGCAGCGGCTTGGCGATGGATATGCGACGGTGTTGCGGGACGTGAGGACGCTCATCCGGAAGGGCGTGCGCGACGCCGCTGGCCACGAGGTCGACGCGCGCGCGGATGAGTTCTTCGCCGCCTTCCGTCAACCTGCGCGTGCCCTCGACGCGGCCGTGGAGATACAGCGGTCGCTCGGGAAGCGCGAGTGGCCCGACGGTGTCGAGGTCTGCGTTCGCATCGGCATCCACACCGGCCGCACGACGCTCAGCGAGACCGGCTACGTTGGTATCGCCGTGCACACCGCCGCTCGCGTGTGCTCCGCCGGTCACGGCGGGCAGATCCTCCTCTCGTCCGCGTCCCGCGACGCGCTGGAGGGACGTCAAGCCGCCGGCATCGCGTTCCGGACCCTTGGCCAGTACGCGCTGGCGGGCCTGCCGGATCCGGAAACGCTGTTCCAGGTCCATGCGGCCGATCTGCGAGCGAAGTTCCCAAAGCTGCGCACGACCGTGATCACTGCGCGGCTCCCGGCGTCGCACGCTCGCTGAGCTGATGCGCACGCCTCTCCGCATCGGGCCGAGCGACGCCTTCGAGTTCCTCTATCTCCTGCCCGTCCTGGCCGCAGCCTGCGGGCGTGTTCGTTTTCGATCCAGCCGCGGCGTCCTCACCCCGCGATCCGCAGCACCTCGAACGTGAACGTAAGAAGCCGCCACAGCTCGCCCGCGAGGTAAAGGGGTCCCTGCGCTCTGGCCTCCTCCCCGGCGGGCGCGGCATGCGAGACCAGTCGCGGCACCACGAGCTGCATGCGCCCCGGTCGAGGCGCGGCGAGCGCGGCCTCTGCTTCCGCGAGCGGCTCGAACGTGTCGAGCGGATCGTGGATCCAGTAGATGGGTGGGCGGATCTCGCTCCAGACT
>JANNUM010000507.1:0-3419 GCA_031395235.1 Chloroflexota bacterium | reverse complement strand
GCGAGCCGCGTCAGCTCGAACGTCTTCTGATAGCCCGCGAGATCGCGCCTCGCGAGCGCGTCCATCCGCCGCTGGAAGAGCGCCCCGATCTCACCCTTGGTGCTCTCATTGACCCGTGCCGGTGCGGCGCTCGGCGATGAGCTTGCCGGCGCTGTGGGGGCGGGAGTGCACGCGACCACAGCGCTGAACGCCAAAAACAGGCCCAAAACGCGGCGCGTCACAGCTTGGCCCGAAGGACGGCGATCGCCTTGTCGACCGCGGAGGCGTCGTCCGCCGGGACGTCGACCGGGACGCCGACGTTGTTGTACTTGAATCCAGTGTTCGCGCCGACGTACTCCTGTACGACGACCGCGAGAGCGGATCCGTCGGTCATCCTGTTGAGGTCGGTCGCTCCCACGCAGCCGGCCGAGGTCGCTCCGACGATCGTCGCCCGATTGTTCTCTCTGAGATTGGCGGCGAAGAGCTCCGGCCCTGAGCCGCCGTGGTCGTTCTGGATGATCGCGATCGGCAGCTGGTACGCGGGTGGCAGGCTGAACTCCGGCCTTGCGCTCGTCGAACCACCCGGTCCCGTGCGGTCGATGATGGTCAGCATCCGCTGGTCGTTCAGGAAGTAATTGGCCAGGTAGTCGGAGTCGTAGCCACCGCTGTTGCCGCGCAAGTCGATGAGCCACGCCTTGGCCCCGGCGGCGACGCCCTTGTCCAAAATCTTGCGAAATTCAGTGGCGATCTTGTACGTGCCCGTGAGCCGGAACTCGCGGAACGTGATGTACACGATGCCTCCGGGGAGCACGCGTCCGGTGAGCCCGGCCTCGTCCGGGCCGCCGAGCGACGTCCCGGTGGTCGGGATGCGCGCCGCCGAGCCGATCGTCGGCCGCGGCCGGGAGTGGTGCACGCCGCCGTTCTTGTCGACGTAGTAGGTGTGGCAATCGGGGGATACGCGGATCATGCCCTCGATCGCCGCGTCGGCGTATCTATCGGCGGTGATCTGCGGATTCAGCGCCTTCACAGCGGCCGCCGCGTCGGCGAACTTCCTGAAGTCGGCGAGCACGCTCTCCCTCACGTCCTGGAAGTCGATCTTGCCGATCTCGCCCTTGCCGCCCGTCTTCTTGATCTCGGCGTTCAGCGCGGCGAGGGCCCCTTCGAGGATCGCCTTGCTCGAGGACTTGTGCACGTCCACGGTGCTCATGGAGGTGTATGTGATGTCGAGCTTCGTGCGCTTGATGTCCACCGAGGCGGTCGGCTTGGCGCTCGTCGCGGGGGAGGACGTGACCGTCGCCGGGCCGGTGCAGGCGACGATCACCAGCGTGAGCCCGACGATGAGCCTGAGCGCGCGTGCGGATGCCATGAGAAAAGGGTACGGGGTCGCTACTCGGCCGGGGTGCTCACCTTCGGCGCATGCTGCGCCTGCCATTCGGATGGTGACGCGCAGAAGCCCTCGTAGTCGATGTAATCGGTGATCGTGGGGTTCTCGCCGCAGACCGGGCACTTCGGATCGCGCCGCAGCCGCACCTCGCGGAACGAGCCCTCAAGGGCGTCGAAGAGGAGGTAGCGCCCGACGAGCGACTCACCGATGCCGAGGAGAAGCTTGATGACCTCGTTCGCCTGGATCGTGCCGATGACGCCGGGCAGCACGCCGAGGACCCCGGCCTCCGCGCACGACGGCGCGAGCTCCGGCGGTGGCGGCGTGGGGAAAAGGCAGCGGTAGCACGGGCCTTCGCGCGGTTTGAACACGGTCACCTGACCTTCGAAGCGGTAGATGCTCCCGTGCACGACCGGCTTGTTCCATTTCACCGACGCGTCGCTCAGGAGGTAGCGCGTGGGGAAGTTGTCGGCACCATCCACGACGACGTCGTACTCAGAGAGGATGCGGTCGATGTTCTCGCTCGTGAGGCGCTCCTGGTAGCCGACGATCTTCACATCGGGGTTGAGCGCTTCCAGCGTCTGACGCGCGGACTCGGTCTTCGGCTCGCCGATGCGCTCGGTCGTGTGGAGGATCTGGCGCTGGAGGTTCGTCGCGTCAACGACGTCCGAGTCGACGATGCCGAGCGTGCCGACGCCCGCGGCGGCCAGGTAGAGGGCCGCGGGCGACCCGAGCCCTCCGGCGCCGATGAGCAGCACCTTGCTCCGGAGGAGCTGGAGCTGGCCGGCCTCGCCGACCTCGGGGATGAGGAGGTGCCGGCTGTAGCGCTGCCCCTGTTCGCGTGTGAGGCCGGCGTCGGGCTTCTTCCAGGGCAGCCCGGAGTCCTTCCAGCGGTTGAAGCCGCCGGACATCGAGATGACGTGGCCGTAACCGAGCGTCGCGAGCGTGTCGGCGGCCATCGCCGAGCGGACGCCGCCAGCGCAGTACAGGATCGTGGTCTTGTCCTTGTCGGGGAGCCGGTCCTCTGCCCACTGCTCGAGGTAGCTCTTGGGCAGGTGCACGGCGTTCGGGAGATGCCCTTCGTCCCACTCGTTCTTCTCGCGGACGTCCGCGAGCTGGATGTCGCCAGAGCGGAGCAGGTCAGCGACCTGCTGCGGCGTCGCTTCCTTGACGCGCTTCTTGATCTCGGAGAAGTAGTCGCGGTACGTCGGCATTCGTGCTCCCTTGTTCGCGAGTCTAAACCGACCGCCGCGCTCGGAAATTCCTTCTGGGCATGATGCACGCGTGGAGACGCTCTACTTCGATGTTCTTCAGTTCGTGTATCACCTCGCGCTGGCGATCCTCGTCGGCGGCGCGCTCGTCCTGGGCGCGGCGGCGGCCCCGGCGATCTTCGCCGCGGTGCGGTCGCGCGGCGAAGCGGGCGCGATCTTCGGCGCGGTTCTCGGCCGCTACGACGGGCTCGCCATCCTGTGCGTCGTCCTCATCGTCCTGACGAGCGTCCTCAAGGCGACCGCATTCGAGGTGACCGGCGTGCCCGAGACACGCCTCGTCGTCCGCTGGCTCGCGCTCCTCGTCCTCTGCGGCGCGACGCTCTACTCGAGCGCGTGGGCCGGTCCGGTGGCGCGCTCGGTCCGCGCGCAGACGCCGGGCTGGGACGACCTCCGCGAAGACGCGCCGATGCGCCGCGAATTCCAGTCGCTGCATCGAAGCGCGCGCCGCGCGATGACCGTCGCGATCGTCGCCGGCACTGTCGCGATGTTCCTCAGCTAGCGACCGCGACGGCGCGGCCGACCTCGGCGGAGCGATATGCCGCGTCCATGACCTCCTGCACGCGTAGCCCGTCGGCGAACGTCGGATGCGGCGCATCCGCCTTGCCGGTCGGGCCGGCCTCGATGTGCTGGCGCACGCGCCGCGCGAGCTCGGTGAAGGCGCCGTCGCTCGTGGATGCGGGAATGATCTCCTCGAGCGCGCCAGAACCGCGCGCGAGCAGCACGCGGCCATCGCCGCCCAGGACGATCGTCCCGTCGCTGCCGTAGAGGATCACGCGGCGCGACGGATG
>JANNUM010000514.1:0-5795 GCA_031395235.1 Chloroflexota bacterium | reverse complement strand
CCCTCCTCGGCGTCGCCAGCCTGACGTTCGTCATCATGCGGGTCGTTCCTGGCGACGTCGTCGCGCTGCGCTACTCGCAGTCCGGCTCAGCTCCGCAGGAGGTCATCGACCGAGAGCGAGCGCTCCTCGGTCTCGACCGGCCGCTGCACGAGCAGTACCTCGACTTCATGTCCGGGATCCTGCGTCTCGACTTCGGCCGATCGCTGTGGACCGATCAGCCCGTGGCGACGGAGATCGGCTCGCGCTTCGGTATCAGCTTCGAGCTCGCCATCATCGCCGCGCTCATCGCGACTTCGCTGGCCGTCCCGCTCGGCGTGCTCGCGGCGGTGAAGCAGGACACCTGGATCGACTACGCGATCCGCGTGTTCAGCATCGGCGGTCTGGCGATGCCGTCGTTCTGGCTGGGGATCATGATGTTCCTCGTCCTCGTCGTGACCTTCCGGTGGGCACCCCCGCTCATCTTCCGGCCGTTCTGGGAGGATCCCGCCGCTAATCTCGGCCAGCTCATCTGGCCTGCGCTTGCAGTCGGCTATCGGTATTCGGCCGTCGCGACGCGGATGACGCGTTCCTCTGTGCTCGAGGTCCTGCGCGAGGACTACGTACGCACCGCGCGGGCCAAAGGTCTGCGCGAGGTACTTGTCATCGTCCGCCACGCGCTCCGCAACTCGCTGCTACCGGTCACCACGGTCATCAGCCTTGAGTTCGCGTTCCTATTCGGAGGGCTCGTGGTCACGGAGCAGGTCTTCAACGTGAACGGTCTCGGGAAGCTCATCGTGGACGCCGTGGCACACCGCGATTACCCGCTCGTGCAGGCGCTGGTGCTCATCTTCTCGTTCGTCTTCGTGTTCGTGAACTTCATCGTCGACGTTCTCTATGGGGTGCTCGACCCACGGATCCGCTACACGTGACGGAGCAGCGCGGCACCGCGGTAGCCGCCGACAGCGCGGAAGACATCGCGCGGCGCAGGTACCTCGAGGACACGGGATCCCGGCGCTTCCGCCGCTCGGTCCGCGACTTCATCCGCCACCGTCCGCTGGGGACGATCGGCGCCGTGATCATCGTCGTGATGCTCTTCGCCGCGGCGTTCGCCGAGGTCGTCGCGCCGTACGACCCGTTTGAAGGGGAATTCACGGGCCTTCCGCTCGCCCCGAGCATCGAGCATCTCCTCGGCACCGACCCGTTCGGCCGCGACGTGTTCTCGCGCCTCGTCTACGGCGCGCGCACCGCGCTCCTCGTTGGTTTCTTCTCGTCACTCGTGGGCTCGACGCTGGGCCTGGCCCTCGGGGTGATCGGCGCGTACTTCGGAGGCAAGGTCGATGAGGTCATCCAGCGCCTTATGGACATCCTCATCTCGTTCCCGCTCATCGTCATCGCGATCGCCGTCGTCGCTGCCTTGGGACCAGGCACTGCGAACGTCATCGTGGCGATCACGCTGCCCGTCATACCGCGTGTGGCCCGGGTCGTCCGCGCGAGCGGTCTTGCGGTCGTGCAGATGCCGTACATCGAGGCCGCGCGCTCGGTCGGGGTGAAGGCGCCGCGGATCATGTTCCGCCACATGGTCCCGAACGTATTCGCGCCGTTCCTGATCCTGCTGACCGCATTTCTCGGGCAGGCGATCCTGCTCGAGGCGTCACTGTCCTTCCTGGGCCTCGGCGTCGTGGAGCCGGAGCCTTCCTGGGGGCTGATGCTGCGCGGACAGGGCATGGCGTTCCTGGACCAGGCGCCCTGGCTCGCCATCGCACCCGGTCTCGCGATCAGCCTCGCGGTCTTCGGCTTCAACCTGTTCGGCGACTCGCTCCGCGACGCGCTCGACCCGCGCCTGCGCACGGCCTAGCGGTGCTGCGCGGCGCGGAGGCCTCGGTCGGTGAGATCCGCGCCGTCGCGAACTGCCATCTGCACTTCGACCACTCCGGGAACAACTTCCGGTTCCCGCGGGTGCCGATCCTCGCGCAGAAGGTCGAGCGCGAGGCGGTCGCGACGCCCAACTACACGCTTCCCGGCCCGGTCGCCGAGTTCGATGGCGCTCGGTTCGAGCTACTCGAGGGCGAGGCTGAGATCGTGCCTAGGGTGCGCATCGTGCCGACGCCGGGGCACGTGCCGGGTCATCAGTCGTTCGTCGTCGACGCAGAGGAGGGGCGCATCGTCATCGCGGGCCAGGCGTTCCAGGACGCCGCGACGTACGCGCGGGACCTCTACGCCTGGCGACTCGATCGCGAAGGACGACCGCATCCGCAGTACGCGCCATGGGTCGTCCGCCTTCAGGAATTCGACCCGTGGCGCGTCACCTTAGCGCACGACCTCGCGATCTGGCAGCGCGAGGCGTAATCGCGCGGCCTTGCGGCCGCGCTCATCTGCTTGGCGTGTGCGTTTCGCGCACGCCGCAGTAGCGCCGAGTGGCGGTTAGGCCTTGCGGCTGAGCGCGCGGATCTGCGTCAGCGCGAGGAACGCGAACACCGCCGCCATGGCAACGCCGACCATGACGAAAGCGGACCCGACGGTGAGCACGTCACCTGACTTGTCGGTTCCGAGTATCTTGCCGGCGACGCCGGCGGTCGCGATCGCGGTCGAGTAGTACGCGAGCGAGAGTCCCATGACGGTCAGGCCGATGAACGCGAATGCCTTGGGCCACGTGGGGTTCTTCATAAGGGGCATTCAATTTCGGGCGCTCGTCCGAGTCAAGACCCAAAAAGTAACCCGCAACGGAACCGAACCCGGAGCGTTGATGCGGCGTCGGGACGCCGCAGCCGCCCTGAGACCATCATGCTACGGTCGGACAATGGGATTCATCGGAGCGCTCGACGGCCTGATCCCGATCGTGCTCGTGGCAGCCGGCGTGACTGCCCTCGGAATGCGGCTTCGGCGACGCTAGCAGTCTCCCCAGCGCTCGGCGACCTTTCGGTCTCGGAGCCTCCATACGCCACCCTTGAAGTCGCTGGATCCGACGATCCAGATGTCCTGTCCGCGCGCGAACACGCTTGTCAACGTGCAGGTCGTTCCGATGTCGACACGCTCCACCACGACTGGCTTTGGTGGGATACCGGGGCTCACCAGAGCATGTTCAACAGTGAGTACGACGCCGTCATCGCCAACGGTCCACGCTGTCGATCCGACCGCGGCGACCGCGCCCAGTCGAGCCTCGCTGCCGGACTCGACCTTCGACCACGTCGCTCCGGAGAGTGCGAGGATCGTCCCACCATCACCGACCGCGACCGCGGTCTGAATGTTCGGCCCAGCGATCGCGCGGAGCGTGACATCAACGCCGGTCTTCACCGGTCGCCAACCTGCGACCTCGAGGCGATAGCTGACCCCCTGACTCCCGACGGCCCATGCTGATTCGAGACCGAAGACCATCAGGGCGTTCAGGTCCTCGTCGATGCCAGCCGCGTATGGCTGCCACGACCCGCCGGACAGCAACATGACCGTTCCCTCCGTGCCCGAGGCCATCGCGCCCTGCGGCATGGCGGCAACGCCGCGCAGGTCAGCGAGCGTCACATCGAAGGTGTTGATCGAGCGCGCCCGGTCGTCGAGGATGAGCACGGCGCCTACCGGACCGACCGCGTACAGCGTTCCCGCGTCGCACGACGCGTGGGTGAGCGTTCGCAGCGTGCTGTCGACCTGCGTCCAGTCCTGGCCGTTGTAGCGCAAGAGCCCGCCGCCGTTGGTCACGACCCAGATTCCCTGCTCGGTCGCGCACGCGCCGGACAGCTGCTGGCGGAAGACCTGCGGATCTGTCGTGGGCACCGGGGTCCGCGTCGGCACCGCGACCGTCGGTGACGGCGTGGGGCGCGGCGTCGGGCTCGGCCGCGCGATAGTCCCGATCGCGAGGCCCGCTCCGATCGCCGCGACGACGAGAAGGGCGGCGATGATGCCGGCGTAGCCGAGCGGCAAGGGGGCGCCGCTTGCGGGCGGCGATGAAGGAGCTCCCGATGAAGCCGCCTCGGGCGCCTTCTCCGGCTCTGGAGCTTTCTCCGGCGGATCGGGTGGTGGAGGCGTGGTCGCCACTACGGCCGAGCCATCACATCGCCTCGAGGCGACGGATGCGCTCCGCCATCGGCGGATGCGTGTCGAACAGCCCATCCATAGCGCGCGGCGCGTCTTTGAGCGGGTTCGCGAAGTAGAGCGACGCGGTCGCCTTGTTCGCCACCTCGAGCGCCTCCTTGTCCGCGCCGATCTTGCGCAGCGCACTCGCCAGACCAGGGGGAAAGCGCGTGAGCAGCGCGCCCGAGGCGTCGGCGAGGTACTCACGCTGGCGGGAGACCGCGAGCCGGATGAGCTGCGCGATGATCGGCGTGAGGATCGCGAGCGCGATGGCGACGACGAGCAGGATGATCCCGGCACTCCCACCGCCGCCGCGACCGCGCCGGCCGCGACCCCAGAACAGCGACCGCATGCCCCAATCGGAGAGGAGCGCGACCGTCCCGACGAGCACCGTCACCAGGAGCATCACGCGGATGTCGTGGTTCACGACGTGCGAGAGCTCGTGCGCGATCACGCCCTCGAGCTCGGTGCGGTCGAGCTTGTCGATCAGGCCGCGCGTCACGGCGATCGAGGCGTGCTTCGGGTCGCGGCCCGTGACAAAGGCGTTCGGCGCCGAGTCATCGATGAGGTGGATGCGCGGTGGGACGATCCCGAGTCCGATCGAAAGCGTCTCAACGATGTTCCGCAGCTGCGGCTCCTCGCCGGGCGCGAGCTCACGCGCCTGGCTCTGCGCGAGGACAAGCTTGTCGCCGGCGAAGTACGAAGCGGTGGCGGAGACGCCAGAGAGCCCAAGCGCGGCCGGCATCATCGCCACGCCGCCGCCGGGCGCGAACACCTCACCGACCGCGTAGCCGAGTGCGGTGAGGAGGCCCGTGAACACCGTAATGAGCAGGACGGTGCGCCAGCGGTTCGCGGCGACGGCGTCGTAGATGTTGAGCCGGGACTGCGGAGCGGCCACTCCGGCTAGCTGAACGACACCTTGGGCACTTCACGCTCGGTCGCGTCGGCGAGCTCGAAGTATTGCTCCGGAGTGAAGCCGAACATGCCCGCGAGGATGTTCGTCGGCACGGTCTGCAGCGCGGTGTTGTAGTCGCGGACGTTCCCGTTGTAAAAGCGTCGCGCGAATGCGATCTTGTCCTCGGTCGCGGTGAGGTTCTCGGACAGGTCCTTGAATTCCTGCACCGCCTGCAGCTGCGGATAGTTCTCGGCGACGGCGAATACCGTACGCAGCGCGGCGGTGAGCTGATTCTCCGCGACGGCGCGGTCCTGCGGCGTTCCGCTCTGTCCGGCGCTGACGGCGGCCGCGCGCGCCTTCGTCACGTTCTCGAAGACACCGCGCTCGTGCGCCGCGTAGCCCTTCACCGTCTCGATGAGGTTGGGGATGAGGTCGTGGCGCCGCTTGAGCTGGACGTCGATGTCCGCCCACGCCTCACGGACACGCTGACGCAGCGTGACGAGGCGGTTGTACAGACCGACGACGAACGCGACGATGAGCCCGATAACGACGAGTACGATCAGGATCTCCACGGCGTCCTCCCCTTGCCTACGGCGCCGACAATCATGACAGCAGCGGAGCGAGCGCCTGTTCCAGCTCTCGTTGGCGCTCCATCCCGGCGCGGAGCCGTGCGGTGACGTCTGGACGCGGTCGGAACGTGCGTCCGATCGGCGAGCGCACCGCGGCGATGTCGGGCACGGCGTGGATGCGCTCGAGCGCGGAGATCGCCGCCCCGCGCGCCGATCCCTCGCCCGCAAGGCTCATGAGCAGCGGACGGTCGATCGCGTCGGCGAAGAGCTGGATGAGCCAGGGCAGCGCGAGG
>JANNUM010000476.1:0-10757 GCA_031395235.1 Chloroflexota bacterium | reverse complement strand
CCGATGGCGTAGCTCTCGCGCCGTGGGTCGGCCCCACCCTCGAGCGTGCCTGGCTCGAGTCGGCGGATCGCGCACATCCCCGCGGCCGCGGGCGTGAAGTCCGGAAGGTCGCGGATGACATGACCGAGCAGGAGCAACGCTGGCGCGAGGAATTCCCGATCACCCGCGATCTCATTTACCTCAACAACTGCTCGCTGACTCCGCTGCCGCGCTCTGGTCGCGAGCGTCTCGAGCGCTTCGCGCGCGAGTGGACCGAGCTTGGCGGGCGTGCCTGGTACGACCACTGGATCGGGGAATACGAAGCGCTCCGCGATGGCATCGCCGGAGTTCTCGGCGCGACGCGCGATGAGGTCGCGACCCTGCCGAACGTGTCGGCCGGACTGGTCGGGATCGCCAGCACGTTCGACTACACGAAGAGGCCGAAGGTGGTGGTCGCGGACCTCGACTTTCCGACGGACGGCCACGCCTTCCACGCGGTGGCCGAGCGTGGCGCCCGGGTCGAGTTCGTGCGCAGCCCGGACCGCGTACGCGTCCCGCTGGAGCTCTTCGAGCGTGCGGTTGACGAGCGCACGAGCGCGGTGTGCACCGGCCACGTGTACTTCACGACTGGGTGGATCCAGGACGTGCGCGCGTTGGCCGAGATCTGTCACCGGAAGGGCGCGGTCCTCGTCGTCGACGCGTACCAGTCGATCGGCGCGTTCCCGTTCGACGTCCACGAAGCGGGTGTCGACTACCTCGTCGGCGGCACGCTGAAGTGGCTGATGGGCGGGCCGGGCATCGCGTTCCTCTACGCGCGGCGTGAGATCGCGGAGCGCGCCCGGCCGAGCGCTGTCGGCTGGTGGGGGGTGATGGACCCGTTCGCGTTCGACGTCGAGCATCTTGCGTACGGCACCGGCGCGCGCCGGTTCGAGTACGGAACGCCCGCCGTGGCCGCGATCTACGCGGCGCTCGCCGGTCTCGCGCTGCTTGCCGAGGTCAGCGTCACGACGGTGCGCGAGCGCCACATGCTGCTGTCGCAGCGGCTGGTGGACGGCGCGATCGCGCAGGGCTGGATCGTGCGCTGCCCGCGTGTCGCGGCCGAGCGCACCGCCATCGTCACGCTCGAGCATCCCGATCCGCAACGCGTGGTGGACACGCTGCGCGCGCGCGGCGTCATCTGTGACAGCCGGCCTGGCCTCATCCGCCTTTCGCCGCACTACTTCAACACCGAGCAGGAGATGGATCGCGCGCTCGAGCTGCTCGCGCCGCTCCGCGCGATGGCCGCGACCGCCTGAACGCGCCGCGCGACGGCAAGCGGCTCGCCGCGTGGACCTGTGTGATCGCGGCGATCGCGGCGCTGAGCTACGGCGCGCGGTTCGCGGGCGGCGATGACGCCGCGGCGCCCGACCTCTTCTTTCGCTGGTCGACCGCGATCTTCACTTACGCGTTCGATGGCCTCGTGCTGGTCCTGCTCCTACTTATCGCTCGCGGCCTGCCCCTCCGCGATGCGTTCGCGCTGCATCGTCCCGTGTCGTGGCCGTCGTCGTGGCGCATCGCCGGCGCCGCGCTCGTCGCGATCTATGCGGCGTCTTTCGTTGCGGAGATCGTTCTCGGCCACGGCTCGCGAGAGCAGGCGGTGCCGCAGTTCTGGGATCCGACGCGCGTCGACGCGTTCATCGCCAACGCGATCGCCATCGCCGTGTTCGTTCCGATCGTCGAGGAAGCGGCCTGCCGCGGTCTCGGCTTCCGCCTGCTCGAGGCCTACGGGCAGAGCGTCGCCGTCGTTGGCTCGGCGATCGCGTTCGCGCTCGCGCACGGCGCGGTGATCGACCTTCCGTGGGTGCTCGTCACGGGTCTGGGCCTCGGCTACCTGCGGAGCCGCTCGGGGAGCCTGTATCCGTGCATCGGGCTTCACGCGTTCGTGAACGGGGTCGCCGTCCTCGCCTCAGCCGCCTCCGCGACGGGTGGTTAGCGGCTCGAGCGCAGCGCGGCGACGACCGCGACGACGTCGCCGCCCGGATCGTCGAAAGCGGCGCGACGTGCGGCGACGCGCTCGCCATCGAGGACGTGCGCGCGCAGTCGCGCGTATGGCAGCAGCGGGTCCGCGAGATTGGCCGGGTCGTGGTCGAGGCCGATCGACTCGCGGATGCGCCGACGGACCTCGGTCCAGCGGACGATCGCGTCGCGATCGGCTTCCGGCAGTGCCGCGTAGGCCACGGCGTCGTTGAGCGCGTCGCGATAGGGGAGGAGGCGGCGGCGCTCGGTGCCGCGCGGATGCTCCGAGGCGAGCGAAAGCTCCTTCTCGTCGATGGTCATCGAATGATGCTACGCAGTATCGCGCGGGATGAAGCGGCTGCGCGCGGCGACCGCCGCGCTCAGCACCAGGAACGCGGCGGCTATCGGTTGAATGGCGATGCTGATGAGCATCGGACCGATGTGCTCGGCCGGAACTGCCGACGCAGGGGTTCGCAGCGCGCTCGGTAGCTGGAACGTGAGCCACGGCAGGAGCGAGATGCCCGCGACGATGGTGGCGCTCCGAATGCCGCGCGGCAGCTGCGCGGCGATGACGCCCGCCGCCACGGAAGCCGCCGCCGCGCCCGCTGCGATCGTCAGCCCGCTTGTCAGCGCGCTCGCGGTCTGCGCGACGGTCGCTGCCCAAACCTGGCTCACGGCGAGTAGGGCGAGCGCGTAACCACCGGCGATCCGAAGCAGCGGATTGATCCCAGTGCCGCGCGCCGGCATTGCGCGCGCGAGTGCGATGCCTAGACCGATCCCGACGAGTAGCGGCCACAGCGATGCGAGGAAGCCCACGACCGTGCACTGATCGCCGCCCGGCAGGGGGAATACACCGCCGGATCGCCCGCAGAACGTCATGCGGCCCGGGATACCGAGCGCGACGCCGAGCGCGACGTAGCCGAGGTAAACGGCGAGGGCGATGGGGCCACCAACGCCGAGGGCGACGGCCGCCGCAGCGGCGCTAGCGGCGATCGTGACCAAGGGAAAGAGTGCGAACGGCAGCGGGCTCCTGAGCGCCTGGAAAGCCTCGCCGGTGAGACCGACCGCGGCTTGGACCACGGCCGTCACCAGGAAGGCGGCGCCGATCGCCGAGACCGTGGCCCACACCACGGGCTCGCTCCATAAGATCGGACGCCGTCCGCCGACGCGGCCGCGGGTCCATGCGGCGGCCCGTACTGCTTCAGGGAACTCGCGTGCCAGGTCTTCGCGCATACGCACGTATTGTGACCACGTGAGCGAAGCGCAGATGGAGGACGCGAAGACCGAGCACGACGTGCTCGCGATCGCGAAGACGATCGCGGCGAACGAGTTCCCGGTCGAGCGCGCATCGGTGATCGGTGTCGATCGAGAGACTGGTCATCTGCTCCGCCTGTCGCCGTTTCCGTGGAAAGGCAACGACACCGATCCGCCGCTGCTGCGCTGGTCGTGGATCCACGCGCGCACGGTGAAGGACGAGCGCGACGTGCGACCCGAAACGGTGAACGTCGAGGGAGAGGTGACCGCGACGGCGTATGTCGATGCGAAGGACGCGTGGCGTCTGCGCTGGCCGTTCGTGCGATCGCACCTTCGGGCGTCGCTCGAGTCGCTGCAGGCCCTCGCGCGCGATCGCGCGGCCACAGCCGGTTTCATACGGCCCGAGCCCGACGGCGACGTGCTCCATCTGCCACTGCGGCTGCGCTTCCGCTGCGCTAGCGATGAGTGCGTCGAGACGCACGAGCTCCCGGTTCTGGACTGGGAGCTCCACGAGATGGCGCGGCTCAGCCGCGAGCGGTACGGTCCCCAGTGGGCGACACGCTTCCGCAAGACCTGGGGCACGGCGCTCTTCGCGAAGTACGACGTGCATCTGCTGCTCTCGTCGTACGCGCAGGCGCCATCCCGTTTTTACGTCGCCGGCCTCTTCTATCCGCCGAGAGAGAAAGAGGACGAGCACGCGCACAGTCATCACCAGGAGCACCGGGCGCATTCGAGAGCGGCGAACAGCTAGGGAGCGCGGTCGCTAGACCTCGCCCGCGAACTCCTTCGGTAGGTCCGTGCGCAGGGTGCCGGTCTCGCCCGCTTTGCCCTTGTAGCCATGGGGGAAGATGCGCAGCAGCAGGTACGTGCCGGTGACCGGATCCTCGGCGCGCTCGATCACGATCGATGGGCCCCACGGCGAATCGAATCGTTCGCCGACGTCGGGTTTTGGCTTTCCAACATCGAATCCCTGTTTGTCCCATTGCAGCACGGAGTAGTCGCGCACGATGCGCTGCTCGTCGCCGCCCTCGTCGGGACGCCAGCGATGCGCGGCGGGATGTTCGCGCTGGCAGACCGCCGGCGAGCCCGAATGCATCGCGACCCACTTGTAGACGTCGGCGTCCTTGCTCTGCGCGCCCGTGGGATAGGCCGCGCGATACCGTTCCTCACCGAGCGTGCACAGGTAGTAGAAGAGCACGGGGCGCAGTATATGGACGTGATCCGTTCGAAGACGCTGAACGTCCTGGGTCTGCGTACGCGTGTCCTCGAAGAGGGCGACGCGGGCCGCGGCGACCCGGTCGTGATGATCCACGGTGTCGGCGCCTGGGCTGAGAACTGGCGCGACGTGATGGGACCGATCGCGTCAACGGGGCGACGAGCGATCGCTTGCGATCTTCCCGGCTTCGGCGAGAGCGAATCGCCGGGCGACGTCGCGCATTTCGGTCCGCGTGACGCGTTCTATCCGCGGTTCGTCGGAGCGCTCCTTGACGAGCTTGGCTTCGATTCTGCGCATCTGGTCGGCAGCTCGATGGGCGGTGCTGTCGTGTACACCGCGGCGGTGACCCAACCCGCACGGATCCGCTCGCTGGCGCTCGTCGCGGGTGGTGGCGTCGGCACCGAGGTCGCGTTGTTCCTGCGTCTGTGCACGCTCCCCGGGATGCCGCTGTTCGCCCGGGTCTTCGGAAGGCCGGCCCAAGCACGCAACGTGCTGCGTACCTGTTTCTATGACTCGCGCCGCATTCCCGAGACGTTGTACGAGGAAGCGGAGCGTTACGGCTATCCGTCGTTCGGTGAGTTCGTGAATGCGCTTCGCTCGGGCGTGACCCTCAGTGGTGTGAGACCGTCGGTGCGTGACTACTGGGTCGCGCAGGCTCCGCGCTACCCGGGCCCGGTGCTCGTGATCTGGGGTAAACAGGATGCGGTGCTGCCCGTGTCGGCCGCCGTGGATGCGCGAGAGGTCCTGCCGCAGGCACAGCTCCTGTTGATAGACGACTGCGGCCACCTCCCGATGATCGAGAAGACCGATGAATTCCTCGCGGCGCTTTTGCCCTTTCTCGATCGTGCCGAAGCCGCCGCCGCGGCGTGAGAGAAACTGGCACCATTGAGGGCGGCGTGAAGACCCGGTCGCGGCCCTCGATCACCACGCCGCGCGCGAAGCTCACTCTCAGCGCCGAGCAGATCATCGCCGACTACCGGCTCGCCGTGCGCAGCCGCGCCGCGAGCGAGCTCGGCCGGCGCGAGGTGCTCGCGGGGCGCGCTCCGTTCGGAATCTTCGGCGATGGGAAAGAGGTCGCGCAGCTCGCGATGGCGCACGTCATGCGCCCGGGCGACTGGCGCAGCGGCTATTACCGCGATCAAACGGTGATGCTGGCGGTGGGCGTCACGACCCTCGAGCAGTACTTCGCGCAGCTGTACGCCGATGCGGACGTGAGCCGAGAGCCGTTCTCGGGCGGTCGGCAGATGTCGAACCACTACGCGACCCGCATCGTCGACGAAGCCGGCCACTGGCGTGACCTGCTGAGCACCGTCCAGGTCGCCTCGGATCTGTCTCCGGTCGCCGCGCACGTGCCACGCTCGGTCGGCCTGGCCTGGGCGTCGAAGCTCTTCCGCCAGTCGCCGGTATTGCGCGAGGCGGCCAGAGGTTTCTCGCGCAACGGCGACGAGATCTGCTTCACGACGATCGGGAACGCGGGCGCCGCCGAAGGTCTCTTCTGGGAGTCGGTGAACGCTGCCGGCGTCCTGCAGGTACCGCTGCTCATCAGCGTCTGGGACGACGGCTACGGCATATCCGTGCCCAACGAGTTACAGGTCGTAAAGAGCTCCGTCTCCGCCGCGCTCGCGGGCATGCGGCGCGACGGCGGCACCGGCCTCGAGATCGAGGTCGTGAAGGGCTGGGACTACCTCGCCCTGTGCGACACGTACGCGATCGTCACCGAACGCGTCCGTCGCGAGCACGTGCCGGCGATCGTTCACGTCGTCGAGATGACACAGCCGCAGGGGCACTCCACCAGCGGCAGCCACGAGCGCTACAAGCCGAAGGAGCGTCTCACCTTCGAGGTCGAGGCTGATCCGATCCGTCGCATGCGCGAGTGGATGATCCGGGAGGCCATCGCGGACGCTGCGACGCTCGACGAGTTCGAGAAGCACGACCGCTCCGAGGTCGAGCAGATCCGCGAGCGCGCCTACGAGAGGTCCCAGGAGCCGATCCGTCAGCGCCGCGACGAGGCGCTCACGCTCATCGGCGCAGTCGCGACCGAATCCGGCGTCTCGCTGGACGGAGTCGCCGAAGACCTGCGCGAGGCCGACGAGCCGCTGAACCACCGCGCCGTGTATGTCGCCGCGTTCCGCGCGCTCGCAGCGCTCCGCGGCCGCGAAGGCCCCGCGCGCGCCGAGCTCGCGCGCTTCGTGCGGACGTACCGCGAGGAGAACGAGTCCCGCTACAACTCGCACCTCCTGAGCGAATCCGACAGATCCCCGCTGCGCGTGCGTCCGGTGGCGCCCGAGTACCCAGCGAAGCCGGAGGTCATCGACGGTCGCCTGGTGCTCCTGCGCTGCTTCGACGCGAACCTCACACGCGATGCGCGCATCGTCATCCTTGGCGAGGACGTCGGACGGCTCGGTGACGTGAACCTCGTGTACGAGGGACTTCAGGAGAAGCACGGCGCGCTCCGCATCACCGACACCGGCATCCGCGAGGCCACGATCCTCGGACAGGGGATCGGCGTCGCGATGCGTGGGCTGCGGCCGATCGTCGACATCCAGTACGTCGATTACATGCTCTACGCCCTCGAGCTCGCGTCGGACGATCTCGCGACGCTGCGACACCGTACCGCCGGTGGCCAGATGGCGCCGGTCGTCATCCGGACCAAGGGCCACCGGCTTCAGGGGATCTGGCACACCGGTTCGCCGATGCAGATGCTCCTCGGCACGCTGCGCGGCATGCACGTGTGCGTGCCGCGCGACATGACGCAGGCCGCGGGCTTCTACAACACGCTGCTGCGTGGCGACGATCCCGCTGTCGTCATCGAGGTGCTCTCGGGCTTCCGCCTGAAGGAGCGCGTTCCGACGAACATCGGCGAGTTCACGCTCCCGCTCGGCGTTCCCGAGCTGCTGCGCGAGGGCGCCGACGTCACGATCGTCACCTACGGAGCGCTGTGCCGCATCGCGCTCGAGGCGGCGCAGGACCTGGCGGCGGCGGACGTCGACGTGGAGATCATCGACGTTCGTACGCTGCTGCCCTTCGACATCGGTCACACGATCGTCGAGTCGATCAAGAGGACCGGCGCGCTCCTCGTGGTGGACGAGGATCTGCCCGGTGGCGCCTCGGCTTACATCCTTCAGCACATAGTCGAGACGCAGCGCGGCATTGACCATCTCGATGTCGGGCCGCGAACGCTGACCGCGCGCGCGAACCGCACACCCGTCGGCGTCGACGGCGATTATTTCTCGAAGCCGAGCCGCGAGGACATCTTCGCGGCCGCGTACAACCTCCAGCGCGAACGGCGCCCGGATCGCTTTCCGCCGCTGGACATAGAGTTGGAGTCATGACCGAGAAGAGCAACGTCCAGGCGGTGCACGACACGCTGCAGTCCGAGTTCCGGCGCGACGAGCGCTACATCCTCATGGGCGAAGATGTCGGCGTCCGCGGTGGCGTGTTCCGCGTGTCCGACGGATTCATCGAGGAATTCGGCAAGCACCGCATCATCGACACGCCCGTCGCGGAATCGTCGATCGTCGGCATCGCGATCGGGGCGGCGATCGGCGGATTGCTGCCCGTGGCGGAGATGCAGTTCGCCGACTTCAGCGCGCCCGCGTTCGAGCAGATCGTCGACGAGGCCGCGCGCATCCGGTACCGCTCGAACGGCGCCTACGGCGTGCCGATGGTGATCCGCATGCCGTGGGGCGGCGGCGTTCACGGCGCGCTCTACCACTCGCAGTCGGTCGAGGCCTTCTACGCGCACGTGCCCGGGCTCAAGGTCGTCGTGCCGAGCACGCCACGGGACATCACCGGCATGCTGCGCGCGGCGCTGCGCGACCCGGACCCCGTCATCTTCCTCGAGCACAAGGCCACGTACCGCGCAGTCCGCGGCGACGCGCCCGACGATCCCGAGTTCACGATCCCGCTGGGCCCGGCGGACGTAAAGCGTGAGGGGACCGACATCACGGTGTTCGCGTACGGGCTCATGCTCCACCACAGCCTCAAAGCGGCGGAGGCGCTGGCGAAGGAGGGGATCTCGGTCGACGTCGTCGACGTACGCAGCCTTCGACCACTCGATGCCGCGACGATCCTCCGGGAAGCGCGGAAGACCGGAAAGTGTTTGATCGTCTATGAGGACAACCGGCTATTCGGCGCGGGCGCGGAGATCGCCGCGCTCATCGCCGAAGAGGCCTTCGACGCGCTCGACGCGCCTGTGATGCGCCTCGGTGGACCCGAGGTCCCGGCGATGCCGTACAACAAGCCGCAAGAGGACTGGTTCATGCTGGACCCTGAGAAGATCGCGACGAAGATGCGTGAGCTGGCGGCGTATTGATGATCGCCGCTCGCGTCCGTACCTCGGAGGTGCTCCTTGTCCGTTTTTGAGCTGAAGATGCCCAAGCTCGGTGAGTCAGTGACCGAAGGCACTATCGGCAAGTGGCTGAAGCAGCCCGGCGAGAAAGTGAACAAGTACGACCTGCTGGTCGAGGTGCAGACGGACAAGGTCAACACGGAGATCCCGTCGCCCGTCGCCGGCACCCTCAAGGAAGTGAAGGTGGACGAGGGGCAGACCGTTCCGATCGGGACGCTCCTCGCGACGTTCGAAACGGCCGACGGCGAGGCCGCCGCGGCTTCGCCTGCGGCTCAGCAGGCGCCGCGGGCACCGGCTCCGCCGGCAAACTCGCCGGCTCCCGCAGCCGCCGCGCAATCCCCGCAGACGTCGCCGGCTCAACTGCCGTCGTCGCCGACGCCCTCGGCGCCTTCGCGGCCGACCGCGCCCCCGACCACCTCAGAGTCGGTGCCATCGCAGCCGGCGCGGCCGTCGTCGCCACCCTCCTCAATGTCGTCTTCGCCCCCCTCGGCGTCAGCCTCATCGGCGACGGCGGAGCGTCCTGATCTGTCCGATGTGAGAGCGACGCCGGCGGTACGGAAGCTCGCGGCGGAGAACGGGATCGACATCTCGCAGATCGAGGGCACCGGACTCGGTGGACGCGTCTCCAAGAAGGACGTCGAGGACTACATCGCGAGTGCGCAGGCCGCGCCGGCGGCACAGCAGCCGCAAGCGGCGCGACCCGCGGCGGCCGCGCAGGTCGTTTCAGGTGGACCCGCCAGGGTCGCGGCGCGACCGGCGCCGCCCACGTCGCTCGCGGGCGACGAGCTCGTGCCGCTGACACCGATGCGCCGCGCGATCGCCAACAACATGGTGCAGGCCTGGAGCGCGCCGCACGCGCATGCGGTCATGGAGATCGACATGACCGCGCTCATGAAGCACCGCGAGAAGGTGCGCGGCGACTTCCAGGCGCGCGAGGGATTCGACCTGTCGCCGGCCGCGTTCATCTGCAAGGCGGCGGTCGAGGCGCTGAGGACGGTGCCCCTCGTCAACTCGAGCTTCACCGATCAAGGCGTCATCGCGCACAAGGAGATCAATCTGGGTTATGCCGTCGCGCTCGGCGACGAGGGTCTCGTCGTGCCGGTGATCCGCGACGCCGACGGGAAGAGCCTCGCCGGGCTCATGCGGGCGATCCGCGATGTCGTCGACCGCGCGAAGGCGCGCCGGCTCACGTTCGACGACTTCTACGGCGGGACGTTCACGGTCAACAACACCGGTCCGCTTGGCACGATCATCTCGAGCCCGATCGTGCCACCGGGCCAGGCGGCCATCATCTCGTCGGAGACGATCGTGAAACGGCTGATCGTGACGGACGACGATGCGATCGCGATCCGGCTGCGCATGAACCTCGTGATCGGCTTCGACCACCGGGTCATCGACGGAGCGACCGCCGCGCGGTTCCTGCAGACAATGCGCGATTGGCTGCAGACGGTCGGCCCGACCGTTCCGGTGTACTAGTGGCCGAGCTCGCGCCGATCGTCTTCGAGATCCCCGGCGAGGTGGAGCGCCCTCGTTCGCGTGGGCGCGGCGCGTCGAACACGGTCGTGCCGATCGACCACGCGCGGCCTGCGTGGCTCAAGGTCCGCCTGCCGACGGGGCCGACGTACGAGAACCTGCGCCGCTTGATGCGGAGCAAGGAGCTCCACACGGTCTGCGAGGAAGCGCACTGCCCGAACATGGCCGAGTGCTGGGGCGCGGGCACCGCGACGTTCATGATCCTCGGCGACACCTGCACGCGGTCCTGCGGATTCTGCGCGGTGAAGTCCGGGCGACCCGGCGTCGTAGACGCGGAGGAGCCGCGGCGCGTCGGCGAGGCAGTCGCCCAGATGGCACTTGGTCACGCGGTCGTCACGAGTGTGAACCGCGACGAGCTGCCCGACGGAGGTGCCGAGATCTTCGCGGAGACGATCCGCGAGATCCGGCATCGGTCCCCGGGCACGACCG
>JANNUM010000470.1:0-1954 GCA_031395235.1 Chloroflexota bacterium | reverse complement strand
CGACCGGTCAGGTCAAGAAAGACGTCGTCGAGGTTCGCCTGCTGCTGGACGATCGGCTTGCTGAATCCGCGCCCCAGCAGCGACTGGATCAGGGCGGGTGGCGAATCGAGTGCGACGATCCGGCCGGCGTCCATGATCGCGACCCGGTCGCACAACGCCTCCGCTTCGTCGAGGTAGTGAGTGGTCAGGAAGACGGTCGTACCGCGTGCGCGAATGGCGCGGACGAGCTCCCAGAGATTGCGTCGCGCCTGCGGATCGAGACCTGTGGTGGGCTCGTCGAGGAACAGGACCTCCGGCTCGTTCACCAGCGCGACGGCGATGGAGAGCCGCTGGCGCTGACCACCGGAAAGCTTCTCCTGCTTCTGCTTGGCCTTGTCCTCGAGGCCGACCGACCGGAGGATGGCCATCGAATCGACACGCTTGCGATAGAACAGCGCGAAGAGATCGACGATCTCACGCGTCACGAAGTTCTCAGAGAATGCGCTCTGCTGCAGCTGGACGCCGATCCGCTCCTTGACGCCGGATGGGTCCTTGCGCACGTCGATGCCGGCGACGTGGGCCGTCCCACTGTCCGCCTCACGCAGCCCCTCGAGGATCTCGACCGTCGTCGTCTTTCCGGCCCCGTTCGGACCGAGCAGCGCGAAGATCTCACGCTCTTCGACATCGAAGCTCACACCATCGACCGCTTTGATCGGACCGTAACTCTTGCGTAGCTCGCGTACGGAAACGATCGGGGCCACCCGCGCACGATAGCGGCGACGCCGTAGGCGCGAACGGTATTCGCGCGAAGCGTTAGGGTCGGACGAAAGCGCGGTACGCGGCGTCGTGCAAATACAACGCGACCGGCAGGAGCGCGACGGCCGCGACGACGATCCGCACGACGAGCGGGTGCGGCCGCCGGAGCCGCGTGTACGTGACGACGAGCGCCACCGCGATGGCGCCGAGCAGCGGCACCGTCGTGAGCCAGTGGGACGGCGCGGCGCCGTCGAAGACGTGGGAATAGATCGTCGCCGCCCCGATCGAGCCCGCGGTGAGGCCGATGACGGCGAAGACGCCGGCGTTGCGCGCCGGGTCGCGGAGCGCCAGGAGCAGCCCGAGGCCCAGCGCACCGAGGACCGTGCCGACCAGACGCTCGTAGGTGCGGTGGTACGGCGCGAATAGGAACCAGTCTGGGAGCGCGAGCGAGAGCACGAGCGGAGCGAAGAAGAGCGCCGCGCAGACGACGCCGACCGCCCGGGCGCCGCCCAGCGTGGCCGTGCTGACGTGCGGCTGGCGTTCCACGGCTGGCGAGTCTCGTACGCTATCTGTTCGATGTCGAATGGGGAGAGTCGGCAGCGCCCGCTCATGCTTGCCCCGGGCCCGTCGCTCGGGTCTCCGGGCTTTGCCGCGCTCCTCTCGGCGCTCCTTCCGGGCCTGGGCCAGGCCTATCAGGAACGCTGGGTCAAGGGCGCGCTCATGCTGCTCCTGCCCATCTTCGCGTTCGTCCTCGCGGGGGCCTTCGTCGTGAATGCGAGTCCGCTCACCGCATGGGTCTTACGCAACGCGACCTACGTGACCTTCCTGGTGATCGGGACCGCGCTCGTCTACCACCTCTACGTCGTGGTCAACGCGTTCGCCGGCCGCATGCGGCGGCTGCGCGGTCGTCACCTCATCGACTACGCGGTGCTGGGGCTCGTCACCACGACTCTGATCGTGACCTACGGGACGATCTATCGTGAGTCGACACCATGGGCGGCGCTCACGACCAGGATCTTCGCGCCTATCGCGCGTGTGCAGCCTCCCACTCCCGTGGGCCAGGAGCCGGCACCGGTCTGGACCGGGAACGAGCGCCTGAACGTCCTGGTCCTCGGGATCGACACGCGTGACAGCGACCGCACGACGCAGAACACCGACACGATGATCGTGGTCTCGCTCGATCCGCTGAACAGGACCGCGGCCATGCTCTCCATCCCGC
>JANNUM010000456.1:0-6184 GCA_031395235.1 Chloroflexota bacterium | reverse complement strand
AGCGCGGGGCAGCTGTCGGAGCAGCGCCCGCACTCCGTACAGGTGTAGCCGTCGAGCAGCTGCTTCCACGAGAAGTCGCGGATGTTCGCAGCGCCGAACCTCTCCTTGTTCTCGATGTCGTCGATCATCTGGAGCGCCCCGCGCGGCCGCGACGAGCGGAAGTACACGTTCGGCAGGGTCGTGACGATGTGCAGGTGCTTGGTGTGCGGGAGATAGACCGCGAAGGCCAGGATCCCCACGACGTGTGCCCACCACGCGCCCGCGAACACGGCGGCGGAGCTGTCGCCCGCGAAGACATCCTTGAGGAAGCTCGCGAGTGGTGGCGCGGTGACGCCGGTCTCGAGTCGTCCTGCGGCCACGCCGGCGGTCTCGAAGACGAGCAGCGTGAGCATGAGGAACGAGATCAGCCCCAGGATCACGTAGCCCTCGGGCGCGATGTGCATCCGCGGCGGCCGCAGGAACGCTCGTCGCACCACCGCGACGATGACCGCGGCGAGCACCGCCACCGCGAAGATGTCGAGCGTCCAGGCGTAAAGACCGGTGTCGGTGAACGGCAGGTGCCAGCCAAAGAGGCCGGCCAGGAGCAGATCGGCGCTTCCGTAGGTGATGACGAGGAAGCCCCAGAAGATCAGCGCATGCCCGAGCCCGCGCACGTAGTACGGGCGCTTCAGGAGCTTGCTCTGCCCGAGGTAGATCACGATCTCGTCGCGCAGCCGGCGCGCCGGCCGGTCGGTGCGGTCCTCGTTCCGCCCGAGACGCAGCAGCCGGTACAGCACCACCGCGCGCCAGAAGAATCCGCCGAACCCGAGCACGATCAGCGCGAACAGCAGCAGGACCAGACCCTGCGTCGGCGCGATCACTCTTTCAGGATCTCCTCGGCGATGACGAGATTCATGATCTCGCTCGTCCCCTCGTAGATCTCGGTGATCTTCGCGTCGCGGTAGTGGCGCTCCGCGGGGAAGTCCGTCAGGTAGCCGTACCCGCCGAAGATCTGCACGCACTCGCGCGCCGCGCGGACCGCGACGTCGCTCGCGAACAGCTTCGCCTGCGCCGCCGCGAGGACGTAGTCATCGCCGCGGTCCTTCAACGTCGCTGCGCGCCAGACCAGCAGGCGCGCGGCGTCGATCTCGGTGGCCATGTCGGCGAGCTTCCACTGGATCGCCTGGAACTCGACGATCTTCTTGCCGAACGCCTCGCGCTCCTTCGCGTACGCGAGAGAGTCCTCGAGGCACGCGCGCGCGATGCCAACGGCCTGCGCCGCGATGCTGATGCGCCCGCCATCGAGCGTGGCGAGCGCGATCTTGAACCCACCGCCCGCCTCGCCGAGGAGGTTCGCGGCGGGCACGCGGCAGTCCTGGAACAGGAGCTGCGCTGTGTCGGACCCGCGAATGCCGAGCTTGTGCTCCAGCTTGCCGACACCGAAGCCCGGCGTGCCCTTCTCGACGACGAACGCGGCGATGCCGCGTTTGCGCGCATTCGCATCGGTTTGGGCGAAGACGATCGCGAGATCGGCGCTCGCGCCGTTGGTGATGAAGTTCTTCGTTCCATTCAGCACCCAGGCGTCGCCATCGCGTCGCGCGGACGCGCGCATGGCCGCCGCGTCGCTGCCCGAGGCCGGCTCCGACAGCGCGAAGCAGCCGAGCTTCTCGCCGGTCGCGAGCGGGCGCAGGAAGCGGTCCTTCTGCGCGTCGCTGCCGTACTTGAGAAGCGGATCGACCACGAGCGACACGTGAGACGACATGACGACGCCCGTTGACGCACACGCACGGTTGATCTCCTCGGTGACGAGCGCGTAGCTCAGCGCGTCGAGGCCTGCGCCACCGTAGGCCTCGGGTACGTAGATCCCGAGGAACCCGAGCGACGCCATCTCCGCGATGAGCTCGGGCGGCACCTTCGCCTTCTCGTCGATCTCGCGCGCGAGCGGCAGCACCTTCTCGCGTGCGAAGTCGCGCGCGGTGCGCTGGGCCAGCTCCTGCTCATCGGTGAGCGCCAGATCGAAGCCGGTCGCGGTCTCAGTGGTCGTGGTCATGCCCATGTCCGTGCTCCTCATTCGCGTGAAAGCCGACGTAGCGGCCGTCGGGGTCGCGGGCGAAGAAGTAGTCGCCCTGGAACTCGCCGATCGCGCAGCCGGCGGCCTTTGCGCGCTGGTATGCCGTCGCGACATCCTCGATGCCGAACCAGACGACGAAGCCGCGCTGGCCGCGCACGTCGGGCTCGGTCTGCCGGTCGTCGGGATCGTGGACGACCAGCTGGGCGTTGTCGGCCGCGAGCCACGTCGCATCGCCCTGGGCGTCCGCCTTGAGCCCGGCGATCTCGGTGTAGAAGCGTACGACCTCAGTGCGCTTCGCTGTGAACGCCATCACCGGGCCAAGGCCGGGCACTTTGTCGTCACTCACAGCGCCTCCACCGCGAGCGCGACGGCCTCGCCCCCACCGAGGCAGAGGGATGCGACCCCGCGCCGCTTCCCTCGCGCGCGTAGGGCATAGAGCAGCGTGACCAGGAGACGCGCGCCCGACGCGCCGATCGGATGCCCGAGCGCGACGGCGCCGCCATTGACGTTGAACTTGTCGTCGGGGATGCCGAGCTCGCGGCGCACGCCCTCGATCCCGCTGAACGCCTCGTTCACCTCGAAGAGATCCACCGAGTCGATCGTCCAGCCGGCGCGCTCAAGCACGCGCGCGATCGCGCCGCTGGGCGCGAGCAGGAAGAGCTCAGGCTCGCGCGCGTACTGGCCCTGCGCGATCACGCGCGCCAGCGGTGCGGCACGCAGCTCGCGCGCGCGGTCCGCGGACGCAACGACCAGCGCAGCCGCACCGTCGTTCAGCTTCGACGCGTTCCCCGCGGTGATGGTGCCGCCGGGCTTGAAGGCAGGCGCGAGCTTCGCCATGGCCTCGAGGCTCGTCTCACGTGGCGTCTCGTCCTTCGCGACCGTCGTGACCGCGCCTTTCCGCCCAGGGACGTCGACGGTCACGATCTCGTCGTCGAACGCACCGCTGCGCTGCGCCGCGAGCGCCTTCTCGTAGCTTCGCACCGCGAAGCGGTCCTGATCCTCGCGCGTGAGCGCGCAACACTCCGCGGCCTTCTCGGCGCCGAGACCCATGTGCCCGTTGCCATACGCGTCGACGAGGCCGTCGACCAGATTCGCGTCCTCGATGCGGTGCTCGCCGAGCGGCAATCCCGTGCGCAGGCCGCGCGCGAGGTAGGGCGCATTCGACATCGACTCCATGCCGCCGGCGACGATGCAGCGCGCCTCGCCCGCGCGGATCTGCGACGAGGCAAGCATCACGCTCTTCAGGCCCGAGCCGCAGACCTTGTTCACGGTCGTGCACGGAACGCTTTGCGGGAGGCCCGCACCGAGCGCGGCCTGACGCGCCGGGGCCTGACCGACGCCGGCCTGGATGACGTTCCCCATGTAGACCTCGTCGACCGCCTCAAGCGGTACACCGGAACGTTCGAGAGCGGCACGGATCGCGATCGCGCCAAGCTTCGGCGCCGCCAGCGGCGCGAGTCCGCCGAGGAAAGCGCCGATCGGCGTGCGCGCCGCCCCGATGATGACGACCTCGCTCATTCTTCTCTCTCCAACAACCGTTGCGTCACATGCTCGCGGTACGCGCGGATCTCGTCCCGCAGCGCGCCGAGCTCCACCATGCGGTCGCCCAGCGTTGCGAGATGCGCGTCGAGCAGCTCGATGAGACGCGGCAGCACGCTGCGGTTCGATCGATGGTGCCGGTACATGCGCTCGAGCTCGAGCATCTCCTGCAGCGTGAGCCCGAGCATCTTGAGCTTGCCGATGTACTTGAGACGCCGGACGTCGTCGTCGGTGTAGACGCGCACGCCGCCGTCGAGGCGCTTCACCGATTCGAGAAGACCGAGCTCTTCGTAGTAGCGGATCGTCCGCTCGGTCAGCCCGACTTTCGCGGCAAGCTCTCCGATGCGGTACTGGCCGACTGTCGTGGCCACGCGCGCCTCCCGCAGACGCATTGCCAGTTCACGTCAACTGGCGCCGCGAGTGTACCGCTAGACAGCCGTCAGCCTGCGAGGCGTCGGAGCGCGAAGGCGAGCGCGTCGGCGGCGAGCGCGGCGTCGACGGTCGCGGCCGACTCGCGCGGCGTGTGACTGCCGCCTGTCGAGCGGATGAACAGCATCCCGGTCGGAACACCCGCGAGTTGTGGGTTCTGCGCATCGTGCCCGGCGCCGCTCGATAGGACCGGCGCCTCGACGCCGACGCTCGCCGCCGCCCTCGCGAACAGGTCGCGCATCGTGAGGTCGAGCGCTGTCGGCGGTACCGCATTGAAAAGATCGACCCCGGTCTCGAGTCCGCGCGCTTCGGACACGCGCTTCACCGCATCGTTCAGATCCGCCATCACGGCGTCGATGCGCGACTGATCCGGAGCCCGCACGTCGATCGAGAAGACGCACTCTCCGGGCACCACGTTCTTCGCGCCTGGACGCACGCCGATCTCGCCCACCGTGCCGACGGTGTTCTCGCGCGAGCGCGCCGCGGTCTCGAGCGCGAGGGCCATCTCGGCCGCGCCCAGCAGCGCGTCGGCCCGCGCGGTCATGACGGTCGCGCCCGCGTGGTCGGCGCGCCCTCTCACCGTAACGCGCCCATGCACGATGCCGACGATGTCGCTCACGACGCCGAGCGCGCGATTGGCCTCCGCGAGCCGCGGACCCTGCTCGATGTGAAGCTCGAGATAGGCCGCGATCTCGCGCGGATCACGCGCCGCGTGCGCGGGATCACCCTGCTCGCCGAGCGCACGCAGCGCATCTGCGATGGAGATCCCGCTCCGGTCGGTGCGCTCCGCGGCACGGGCAGGGAGCCTGCCGAACGCCGACGCGGACCCGAACAGGCCGATGCCGAACCGCGCTCCCTCCTCGTCAGCCCACGCAACGACCTCGACCGGCCGCTGGAAGCGCGTGCCCACGTCGAGAAGCGACTCGATCGCCTCGATGGTGCAGATCACTCCCAGCGCTCCGTCGAATCGGCCGCCCTCGGGCACCGAATCGACATGCGAGCCGACGAGCACCACCGGATCCTTGTCGCGCTCGCCGGGGAAACGGGCGAACAGATTCGCGGCCGCATCGCGACGGAGCTGCGCGCCCCGCGCCGCGCACCAGGACCCCACGAGATCGCGCGCGGCCTGCTCTTCGGCGGACAGCCCGAGGCGCGTGACCGCGCCATCCCGCGCGCCGATCGCGGAGAGCTCGTCGATGTGTTTCTGCAGCCGGAAAAAGTCGCTCATGCGAGGAGATGCGCCTCCAGCTCTTCGGGTGCGAACGGCAGGCCCGCGAAGACCTCGTGCTCGAGTTCTTTTGCGGTCGGTATCGCCTGCTCGATGTCGGCCGCGAAACGGGGATGCCGCCGGGCGGTATCGCGCGCACGGACCTCCACCGGCTCCACACGCATCCCGCCCCGGCGGTCCGCCACGTAGACGATCTTGTCGGCCAGCGTGGCGGGCGCGGTCGCGGGATCGAGCACGGTGCAGATGGCGTGCCTCCGCGCCGGCTCGACCGAACCCGCGAGACCTTCGGCGGCGAGGATCAGCGCCGACAGCTCGTTATGCTCGCGCGCGTCGCCGGCGACGAGCGGGCTGCGTCCGATGTCATGTAGGTACCCCGCGAGCGCCATGCCGCGCGCCTGTGCGTCGACAACCCCGCGCGCCGCTACGAGCGTCTCGGCGATCCGCCCGACGAGGAGGCTGTGGGTCCGCAGCCAATCCGGGTACGCGTACCGGTCAAAGAAAAGTTCGGCTTCTGTGGATATCTTTGTCAACTTGCTATTGACACTCTTTCAGAGCATGGCTAGCGTCCGCCGCCGGGGAGCGTGGCGACGATGGATGGACCGGCGAGCGGCGAGCGCATCATCGCGCACCTTGCCTTCGCGCGAGCGGTCGCGGCGCGATCGCTCGATCCACGGTGCCGGGGGGCAGACCGAGAGGACCTGATCGCCTGGGGCGTGGTCGGTCTGGTGCAGGCCGCGCAGCGCTACCGCGGCGAAGTCGGCGCGTCGTTCGGCGCGTATGCGGCTCGCCGGGTGCGCGGCCAGGTGCTCGACGCGCTCCGCGAGCGTGACCCGCTCACCCGCTCCGCCCGCCGGGCCTACCGCGAGGCGCAGCGGGTCACGGAGGACCTCCCACCGCCGTACGTCGAGATCTCGCTCGACCGGCTCGCGGAGCTGGGC
>JANNUM010000452.1:0-2124 GCA_031395235.1 Chloroflexota bacterium | reverse complement strand
GTCTGCGGGAGCTGCGGGTCGTGGACGTTGCGCATCGAGAGGTTCACCGCGACGGGCACGCGCAGACCGGCGAGCTCCCACGCCCGCGCCTGCCGGATGGCTTCGGTCAGCACGGTGCGGGTGAGCCGCTTGATGAGACCGGTGCGCTCCGCCAGTGGTATGAACTCGTCCGGCCCGACGAGCCCGCGCTTCGGGTGCATCCAGCGGACGAGCGCCTCGACGCTCGAGAGGGCGCCGGTCCGCAGATCGATCTGTGGCTGGTAGTAAAGGACGAGCTCGCCCTCGTCGACAGCGCGGCGGAGGTCGGACATCAGGGCGAGGCGCCCTGCGCTGTCGCGTTCGTGCTCGGCCGAGAACAACGCGAGTCCGGCGAGCGATCCCTTCGCCGCATACATCGCGACGTCGGCGCGCGACAGCAGCTGCTCCGCCTGCGTCGCGTGCACGGGGCCCACTGCGACGCCAATGCTCGCGCCAATGTCGAGCGTCTCGCCTTCGAGCGGGAAGGACTGCTCGAGCGCGGCAAGCATCTTCTGCGCGACGCGCGCCGCGCCGGTCTCGTCGGTGCCGGGGAGCAAGATCGCGAACTCGTCACCGCCAAGGCGCGCGACGGTGTCCGCAGCGCGCAGGCTCGCCGTGAGGCGCGGGCCGACTTGGCGCAGCAGGTCGTCGCCCACGTCGTGGCCAAGACTGTCGTTCACCGCCTTGAAGTCGGTGAGGTCCATCACCAGCACCGCGACCGATTCGCCCGTGCGTGGCTGGCGCAGGAGCTGCTGTTGCAGACGTTCGATGAGCAGCGCGCGGTTCGGCAGGCCGGTGAGCAGATCGTGGAAGAGCTGGTATTCACGCTGCTTGCGCAGCTCGAGCAGCTCGCGTATCGCGCCCGACATGATCAGCGCGGTCATGAGGTAGAGCGATATCGCGAACGCGACGCGCTGTAGCTCGATGTTGTAGCCGTAGGTGGCCTGCCGCCAGCCGACGATCACGACGTACGCGACGGTGAGGATGATCGCCGAGGTAAGCGCGCCCAAGCGACCGAACCGGAACGACGAGCCGATGATGATGAGCACGCCGATGACCCAGGCGATCCACTGCGGATCCGCGGCGAAGACCCAGATCGCGTACACGACCACCGACGTATCGACGACGAAGCTGAAGCGCGCGATGCGTTCGTAGCCGGCGGCGGTCCGCGTGCCCTCCACGAGCCGCGTGTTGAGGAGCGTCCACGCGAGCAGCGCCGCGCCAAGCACGAGAACGTGACCCGGGGCGAGGCTCGGGAAGAGCGGTCCGAGGGCGAAAACGAGGAGGGCGCCCGCAAGCCGCGCCAACTGGAGCGTGCGCTCCAGACGGCGATCCTCGAACAACGCATCCTTCACGACAGCCACCCCGGACCGAAGAGGCTAGCGGCCGGACGCGCGCTTGGACCTCCGCTGTCGGGGGCAGGTGGTATCAAGCCGGTCGCGCATACTGGCGCCAGTTCCATGCCGGAGGTCTAGAAGTGCCGAAGACGGTCCTCGTGACGCGCGAGCCGCCGATCGCGGTGGTCCAGCTCAACCGGCCCGACGTCCTGAACGCTCTGAATGAAGAGGTGATGGGGGAACTCGTCACCGCGCTGGAGGGGCTCGATGACGACCCGGAGATCCGCTGCATCGTCCTGACCGGTAGCGATCGCGCGTTCGCCGCCGGGGCGGATATCAAGGAGACCTTCGTCACCGCGACCCCCATCACGATGCTCGCGCAGGACCTCACCGCGCGGTGGGAAGCGATCCGCCGCGTGAACACACCGATCGTCGCGGCGGTGTCCGGATTCGCTCTCGGCGGTGGCTGCGAGCTCGCGATGATCTGCGACATCATCGTCGCGTCCGAGACGGCGAAGTTCGGACAGCCCGAGATCAACCTCGGGATCATCCCCGGCGCGGGTGGTACGCAGCGGCTCACGCGCGCGGTGGGGAAGTGGGTCGCGAACGAGATCATCCTCACCGGCCGCTTCGTCGGCGCGCAGGAAGCCAAGGCGATCGGCCTGGTGGCGCAGGTCTATCCGGCGGCCAGCTGGCTGCAGGACGCGAAGACACTGGCGCTCACGATCGCGGAGAAGGCGCCCGTCGCCGCGCGGCTCGCGACCGAGGC
>JANNUM010000440.1:0-5054 GCA_031395235.1 Chloroflexota bacterium | reverse complement strand
TCGACGGGCGGCGGCAGATCGGGTGGCGGGTCTTCGATGGGTGGCGGGCCTTCGATGGGAGGCGGCAAACCCGGCGGAGGGTCGTCGATGGGCGGCGCCGCCAAGCCAGGCGGCGGCCGCAAGAGCACCGCTCGTAGGAAGACGACCGCGAAGAAGAAGACGACGGCTCGCAAGAGCACCGGCCGCAAGAAGACGACCGCCAAGAAGACCACCGCGCGTAAGGGCACCAAACGTAAGTCCACCGCGCGCAAGGCCACGCGGAAGAGCACCGGACGCAAGTCCACCGCGCGTAAGAGCACCGGCCGCAAGCGCCGGCGCTAGCGCCATCCCGCACGAAACACGCCGCCCAGAAGGCGGCGTGTTTCATTTATCCCGAGAAAACGCCTAGTTGCGCTTGCCGCGACCCATCCCGGGCTTGCGCCCGTGGTTGGCCTTCTTGCTGCGCCACCCCAGCTTGCCGGTCGTCTTCTGCTTCTTCTGCCCCTTGCTCATGCGGCGTCGTGCCCTCCACTGAAGAGATGGAGCTGCAGCGCCCGCGTCGGGGGGGCTATCAGCTCGGTCACGAGCCATTGTGCGATGTCGGTGCCAGGCGCGTCCGCCGCAAGACCGACACGCGACCGCGCGCTCTCGAGGCGTTTTCGCGTCGTGCGCGGATCGAGGCCGATCGCGCGCGCGGTGTCGGCAAGCGAGCGCTCCAGCACGTCCCGGAGCACGAAGACGCCCAGGTCGGCACCGCGCAGGGCATGGCGGCCAACGAGGTCGCGCAGACCAGCGCCGAAGAGGCGCCCGGTCGCCACGGCATCGCGGATCGTCGACGCGGCCTCGCCGTCCAGCTCGCCGATCCGCAGGAGCGCGGCGATCTCGCCGTCCGGGAGATGCCGCGCCTGCTCGAGCGACGCCAGGAAGCGCTGGACGACGACATCGTCGGAGACGGCGGGCATCGCGGCTCCGGGCGCGGTGGCCGCGATGCGCTCCAGGGCCGCCGCGAGACCGCGGCGCAGGCCGTCGAGGTCGCCGAAACGCACGACATCCACGACCGCGGGATTGCCGAGCAGCAGGCGCGAGACGGTCCGATCGCGTTCGACGACGAGGACCACCGGCACCGTGTGCTCGCGCGCGAGCTCCACCTCGATGCCGACGCCGAAAGAGGGGATGCCCGCGTACGCCACGACGACGCGCGCCGAGGTCACGTGCGCGCGGTCGATGTCGTACACGGCACGCGGCTCCAGATGGGCGGCGGCCACGCCGTCGCTGACGCGGTGGGGAAGGTAGGCGCGGAGGCCCACCGATTCCACCACCTCGGCCAGCAGCTCGTAGAAGAGCCGCATGCGTGCGCCTTCCAGGGGCGCGGTCAGCGCGCCCGAAACGTACGCCTCGCCGATGCGGACCGTGGTCTCGCCGTCCATGGGCGCTCGATGGTCGCACGCCCGTCAAGGACGGAACGGGATACGCGGAGTGTTCGAAAACCTAGAATCGCGCCGTGCCGGAGACACGTCTCCCGGACCATCTGCGGCGTTATCCGCTCTTCGCCAAGCTTGCCGACGCCGAGGTAGCGCAGCTTGCCGAGCGCATGCGCATGCGTTCGTTCAAGCGCGGCGAGATGCTCTTCCGCAAGGACGACCCCCGGCATGCATCTGTACGTCGTGCTGGCCGGCGCGGTGAAGATCGCGCTTCCGGGCGAATTCGGTCAGGAGGCGCTTGTTTCGATCATGCGCACCGGTGACTTCCTGGGAGAGCTCTCGCTGTTCGACGGGAGCCCGCGCTCCGCCTCGGCGACGGCGCTCGAGGACACCAAGGCCGCGCTCCTCGCGCGCGACGACTTCCTCACGTTCCTCGAGGCGCACCCCGCGGCGGTTCGCGTCGTGCTCGACGCGCTCGCGAGGACGATCCGCCGGCTTTCCGACCGGGTCGAGGACCTGATCTTCCTGGACGTGCCGAGCCGGGTGGCGAAGTACTTGCTCGACCTCGCGCAGGCCGATGGCACCGCGAATGGCACCGCGAGGCTCGAGCTCACACTCACGCAGGACGAGCTTGCTGCCTTCATCGGCGCGTCACGGGTGTCGGTGAACCGCGTGCTCGGCGACCTCGAGCGGCGCGAGATCATCGGCATCCGCCGCCGCCACATCGTCATCGTCGATCCCGAGCGGCTCGCGAAGGAGATCCGGGTCTAGTGGCGCGGAAACGTCCGCTGATCCTCGTCGTCGAGGACGATCCCGCACTGGGCGACGTGATCGTCACCGCGCTTCGCGACGACGGTCTGGAGTCGCAGCTCGCGAGCGACGGCGACGAGGCGATGCGCCTGGTCGATGAGCTCCAGCCCTCCTGCATGGTCCTCGACCTCATGATGCCGAGGCGCGACGGCTTCTCGGTGCTCCGGGAGCTGCGCTCGGATGGCCGGCTCTCCAAGATGCCTGTGGTGGTCGTCACCGCGATGTTCGGCCTGTCCGAGCGCAACTACGCGACGGAGCTCGGCGCGGCCGACTACGTCACCAAGCCGTTCGAGCTCGACGACCTCGTCGGCCGCGTGCGGGCGCTGATCACCTCGACGCCTGTGTGACTGGCGGCCCTGCCCGCTGTGACTGCGGCCTTGCCCGACTGGTATCACCGAGGTCCGCGTGGGCTAAGGCCCGCGTTGGCTAGCGCGCGTTGGCTCGGCGACGGCCCTGCGAGCTATGCCGTTCGCGGTCCTGTCGTGGCTAGCTGGCTGGTGCAGTAGCGGCAGCGCGTCGCGGAGGCGAGGATCTCCTCGCCGCAGAACGGACAGGCCTTCATCGGCGCGCCCTTCGGGATCATCGACCGCGCGATGAGGAACACCACGAACGCGACGATGATGAACGTGATCACCGTGTTGATGAACACGCCGTAGTTGAGCGTCGCCAGGCCCGCGTCCTGGGCCGCCTTCAGGCTCGCCGGGGCTTTGCCCGAGAGGTCGATGAAGAGGTTGTTGAAATCGACCCCGCCGAACAGCAGCCCGACCGGCGGCATGAGGATGTCCTTGACCAGCGAGTTGACCACGGCCGCCAGCGCGACGCCGATGATGAACGCGAGAGCCAGCGCGAGCACGTTCGCCTTGAGCAGGAACTCCTTGAACTCCGACAACATCGCTTGGAACCTCCACGCCTACGTCGCGCAAGGCAAAGAGCACGCTGGGTGCCAGAACCACGGGCGAGAAAGCGAGCGTTACATGCTTGACGGAGGCCGCAGGGCCTTGCTACCCTGGTTAGCACTCTCGATGGGAGAGTGCTAATGCCTCAAAACAGCGATCAGCTCCCACAGCTCGGCGAGCGGCAGCGCGATCTGCTGCGTGCCGTCATCCGCGAGTACATCGCCACGGCGCAGCCGGTGGCGTCAGCGGCGCTCGTCCGCCAGTACCGGCTCGACGTCTCGTCGGCGACCGTGCGGAACGAGCTCGCCGCTCTCGAGGAGCTCGGCCTGCTGACGCACCCGCACACCTCCGCCGGCCGGGTGCCGACGGATCTCGGCTATCGCTACTTCATCGAAAGCCTGATGCCGCGGCCCAGCCTTCATCCGGACGAGCAGCTGACCGTGAGCCACCAGTTCCAGCAGGCGCTCTCGAATACGTCGGAATGGCTGCGACTCGCGGCCTCGACGCTCGCGCGCCTCACCACGGAGGCCGCCATCGTCACGCCGCCCGCGACCGGTCGCGCGACGCTCCGGCACGTGGAGGTGGTCCCGATCAGCGAGCGGCGTGCCCTGGTCGTCGTGGTCTTCGAAGGCGGTACCGTGGCGCAACAGCTGCTCGAGCTTCGCGTCGCGACGACGCCGGACCATCTGCGCTCGCTCTCGGCGCGCCTCACCGAGGCGCTCGTTTCACGCGATGCCGCGGGTGTGCGCCGCGCCACCGCCGGCGAAGCCGGTGTCGACGCGGAGGTCGTCGCGACGATCGCGCGCGCGCTCGAGGAGCACGACTCGGCACAGACGCACGACGTCTACACCGACGGCATCCAGAACATCCTCGCGCAACCGGAGTTCGCGGCGGGCGGCCGGATGCGGGACATGCTGCGGCTCCTGGAGGACCGCACGCGCCTCATCGACCTGCTGCCGCCGACGCTCGGCGATGACGAGGTGCACGTCGCGATCGGCAGCGAGCATCGGCTGGAGCCGCTCCGCGGCTGCAGTCTGGTGTTCGGCCGCTACGGGACCGGCACCGCGTATCTCGGATATGTCGGAGTCGTCGGACCGACGCGCATGGATTACGCGCGAACGATCGGCGCCGTGCGCTACGTCGGTTCGCTCATGAGCGATCTCGTCCGAGTCATGGAGGGTCACTAGAAGTGGACGACAAAGCACGAAAGGCAGAGGAGCTGCTCGAAGAGCGTCTGCGGACGCGCACGAACGGCGAGCCGCACGGCGCGGTCGCTGACGCCGAGCCCGCAGCGCCCGCGACAGCCGACAGGAAGGCCGTGACAGTCCAAGTTGAGGAGCTCACCAACGACCTCAAGCGAATGACCGCGGACTTCGCGAACTTCCGCAAGCGCAACGAAGGCGAGCGGACCGAGTTCGCCAAATTCGCGAAGGCGGATCTCATCGCAAAGCTGCTCGACGTGCTCGATGGCTACGACCGCGCCCTCTCGACCGTGCCGGATGACCTCCGAGGCCAGCCGTGGGTCGAAGGGATGTGGCTCGTGGAGCGCAAGCTGCGCAGGGTCCTCGAGTCGGAGGGCCTCGAACCCATCGACTCGCTCGGCCAGCCCTTCGATCCGTACGTGCACCAGGCGGTCGCCCACGTCGAGTCCGACGAGCCGGAGGGCACCGTCATCCAAGAACACCAAAAGGCGTACCGACTGCACGACCGGGTCATCCGCCCAGCGTTGGTCACGGTCGCCAAGAAGAAGGAGTAACGACATGCCAAAGGTCATCGGTATCGACCTGGGCACCACCAACTCGGCCGTGGCCTACATGGAAGGTGGGGAGCCCACGATCATCCCGAACGCGGAAGGTGGACGGATCACTCCGTCCGTCGTCGCGTTCACCAAGAGCGGGGAGCGTCTGGTCGGCCAGGTCGCGAAGCGACAGGCGATCACGAATCCCGA
>JANNUM010000425.1:0-2227 GCA_031395235.1 Chloroflexota bacterium | reverse complement strand
GCGCGCCATCGAAGCCGTTACCGGCACCCGTATCCATACCCCCGACCTCGGCGGCGAAGCCACCACCGGGATGGTCACCGAAGCCGTGTGCGACATACTGTGAGATGTGACGGACTTGGCGGCAGGCCGGTGCGGTCCGTTGCTAAAATACCGGTGACATGAGACCCCCGGGCAGGTAAAGAGGAGCTGCACGTGAGACAAACCCTCGATTTCCTGGAATCGTTCGTCATGATCGCGTTCGCGCTGGCGGGCCTCGCCGGCATTTCCTACCACCTGTTTCGCGACGACGGGTGGCTTGAAGCTATCGTCGGCAACGCGTGGGATTACACGATCCGCTATCCGCTGATCGCGCTGCCGCTGATAGCCGGCGCGCTGATTTTCGGAAAAATGTGGCGCGACGATCGCGTCGCGCACGGCAAGCAGAGCAGCAAGACCGGCGCCGCGGTTCTTTACATAATTTCGGCCGCCGGCGTCTATTTCATCGGCCACTACGCCTTGCGCGGCACCCTTTGACGCGCGGCATCCGGACCTGGCCCGTCCCGCTCAGGGGACGGCGACGACTTTTTCGGCGATGAGGCGCGAGATCGCCTCGCGCTCGTAGCCGAGCTCCGCCAGCACCTCGCGGGTATGCTCGCCGACCTTGGGCAGGTCGAGCCGCGTGCGGAAGCGGCGGCCGTCCATCTCGATCGGCAGGATCGGCACCTGGGTCCGGGTGCCGTTCATCAGCGTGATGTCGGTGAGCCCGCCGGATTCCCGGAGGTGCGGGTCCTCGAACAGGTCTTCCGGTTTGGTGATCGGCGCGAACGGCAGCCCCAGCTCCTCGCATTTCGCGAGCAGCTCCGGCTTGGTCATGCTTGCGAACAGCGCGGTGACGATGGGTATGATACGCGGCCGCTCGTCCACGCGCTGCGGATTGGTCTTGAGCGCCGGGTCGGCGAGCAGATCGTCGAGCCCGAACGCTTCGCAGAATATCTTCCATTGCGTGTCGGTGACGACGCCGACGAACACCATCTCCCCGTCGCTGGTCCGGAACGTGTCGTAGACCGCCCAGGCGCGGATGCGGTCGGGCATGGGCACCACCGGCTTGCCCGTCATGAATCCTTCCGTCATGTGCTGCCCGACGAGGAACGCGCAGTTCTCGAACAACGCGCTCTTCACGTACTGGCCGCGGCCGGTAGTCTTGCGCTCCACGACCGCGGCGAGTATGGCGATCGCCGCGAACATGCCGCCCATGATGTCGTTGACCGAGGCGCCCGCGCGCAGCGGCCGGCCCCTGGGGCCGGTCATGTAGGCGAGCCCGCCCATCATCTGCGCCGTCTCGTCGAGCCCGGCGCGGTGCTCGTAGGGGCCGGCGAGGAAGCCCTTGAGTGAGCAGTAGATGAGTTCCGGCTTCAGTGCTTTCAGCGCGTCATGGCCGAAGCCGAGCTTATCCATCGCGCCGGGCCGGAAATTCTCGGTCACCACGTCGGCGCTCTGGATGAGCCTCAGCACGATATCGCGGCCGGCTTTCGATTTCAGGTCGACCGCTATGCTCTTCTTGTTGCGGTTGAAGGTCGGGAAGAAGCCCGCGCCGGACGCGGTGAGCTTGCGCGTGTGATCGCCGTCGAGCGGCTCGACCTTGATGACCTCCGCGCCGAGGTCGGCCAGCACCAACCCGCAGCTGGGACCCATTATCACGTGCACGAACTCGACGACGCGCAGGCCTTGCAGCGGGAGCGCCTTGTCCTTTGCCATGCAAATCTCCAGAAAAATCAAACGCCATAAATCAGCAATGATCAGGTGATGGGACTTGCTCAATCACTCCATTACTGAATTACTCGATCACCGTGTCACTCTCGACGCAGGTACAAACCCCTTCGTAATACCGGCCGCCGGCACGTAACCGTACAGCGCCTCGCCCGGGATGCCGGCGGCGACGATTTCGCGCACCGCCAACAACTTGTCGAGATCGATGCCGGTCTTGAGCCCCATCGCTTCGAGCATGAATACGAGATCTTCTGTCACGATATTGCCGGTCGCGCCGGGCGCGAACGGACACCCACCCAACCCGCCGAGCGAACTGTCGAAAGTGCGCACGCCCACGTCGAGGCCGGCAACGACGTTAGCGAGGCCAAGGCCGCGCGTGTTGTGCAGATGCGCGCCGCCCAGTTTGTCGCCGATCGCGGCGCGGACTTTCCTGAACACGCGTTTGATCTGCTCCGGATTCGCGTAGCCCGTGGTGTCGGCA
>JANNUM010000398.1:0-1641 GCA_031395235.1 Chloroflexota bacterium | reverse complement strand
TCTGGCTCCGATCGTCTGATTGGAGGGAACTGATCGAGAGGCTTCGTCTCGCCGCAGCGCGTACAGGTCTTCACCCTCATACATAGCGCAGGTCGGCCGTGTCGGTGAAATGGGACCGTCGTACTACTGCGATAATTCGCGTCACCGACCCCGTAGCTCAGCGGATAGAGCAGCAGCCTTCGAAGCTGTTGGTCGCGCGTTCAAATCGCGCCGGGGTCGCAGGCTCGATCGCTACTCCCGGAGCTTGTGCTCAAGTTCGGTGTTACGCCATCGCCGCACAACTGACCCTTGTATTCGCCCGGATGGAGAGCACAGTGAGGCCGTTCCTCCGGACCCGACGCACCGTCCGAGCCCTAGTGCCGGCGAGGTGCCCCACGAGCCCCCTGTGAGCCAGCGTTCCAATCTTCGCGAACAAGGGGGTGCGCCGTTGTTTAGCAAGCTGGGCAATCTCATTGCCTCCAAGGTTGTCTGCGCAGAAAGAGGATGAACATGACCCAGAAGATTCTGCAGATCAATTTCCAGATCACGTCGTCGGTGAAGGACTACGCCACGCTCGTGGCTCCGTTCGCCGACCCCATTGCCAAGACTCCCGGTCTCGACTGGAAGGTCTGGCTCGTCAACGAGCAAAGCCACGAAGCCGGCGGCGTCTACCTGTTCCGCGACGAGGCGTCCGTCAATGCCTATCTCAACGGCGATATCGTGGCGGGGTTAAAGAAGCAGCCGACGATCAAGGACATCTCAGCGAAGGTCTTCGATGTCGCCGAGGACCTCACGCACACGACTCGCGGTCCGATCAAAGCGGCCGTCGCCGCATAGGGCACGATCCGCTCGCAGCGCATTGGCTGAGCCGCCGGGGTAGGCACCGCGAACCCCCGCGGCTCGGCCGCCGCGCTCAGCCCTCGCGTCTTACGCGCTAACCTTCGCGTGGCGTGCGCAGGCGCTAACCTTCGCCCGCCGTGTCCGACGACCGCGATGACGCCCTCGAGCGACTCCTCCGACTCGTTCCGTACTTCCGCGATCTCGATCGCGTGAGCCTCGCGCGACTCGCGGGCGCGCTCGAGCCGATCGACGTCACGGCGGGCACCGAGATCACGCGCGAGGGCACCGAGTCCTCTCACGCGATCGCGATAGCCGTGCCGTTCTGGCAGGCGATGGGGCTCGTCGGCCCTTAGCAGCGGAGCCAACTCAACACCGGAGGGGCGCCGTCCGGCGCCCCTCCGCTCAACGGCTGAGCTGTCGGTGCCGGCTCAGCAGCTGTTGTACTTACCGGTCCAGAGCACACCCTCTGCCGGATCCGCCTTGGTCTCGATGATCTTGGCCTCGAGCATGGTGTCGAGCGATCCGGCCACCGCCTTCTGGGTGAAACAGCCGTTCTCCGAGAGCGCCGGCAGGAATGCATCGAGCACCCGCTTCGTCACCGCGAGGTCCGTGCTGCCGATGGCCTTGGCCACGGTCGGGACCGCGGCCGCGCGACGTTGTTCGATCAGCGTGCGGAGTCTCTCCCAAGGGACATCGGCGCCACGGGGGCCAAGCTGTTCCCTGATGGCGTCTAAATTGTCGCGTAAATAGCGGAGATCGTACATAGTCATGTGTTCCAGAAAGCGGCTGGAACTTAACATCGGGGTAGGGGTTAGTCAATCA
>JANNUM010000397.1:0-9381 GCA_031395235.1 Chloroflexota bacterium | reverse complement strand
CGGAGCGTACCGATGCGGCCGTCATCAACGCCGGCGACGGCTGGCACGCTCACCCAACGCAGGGCCTGCTCGACGCATACACGCTGCGCGGCGCGCTGGGCGATCTCGCGAGGAAGCGCATCGTGATCGTCGGCGATGTGGCGCACAGCCGCGTCGCACGCTCCGATATCAACACGCTCGTCCCGCTCGGAGCGACGATCACGCTCTCCGGTCCGCCGACCCTGATGCCGAGCGCGTGGCGGTGCGGACAGGCGCCGGCCGGTACGACATACGAGCCAGATCTCGACCGTGCGCTCGACGGCGCGGACGCGGTGATCGCTCTGCGCCTTCAGAAGGAGCGGCAGGAGGGTGGTCTGCTCCCGTCTCTCCGCGAGTACACGCGCGTGTGGGGTCTGAACGAAGCGCGCGTATCGCGGATGCGGCCCGGCGCGCCGGTCATGCACCCTGGCCCGATGAACGAAGGAGTCGAGATCGATGCCGCCGTGGCGCACGGCGCGCGCTCGCTCGTGGAGCGACAGGTCACGAACGGGGTCGCCGTGCGCATGGCGCTGCTGTATCTGCTCGTCGGGACGCCGACGCTGGAGGCGAGCTGATGCAGCGCAGGGAGCTCGAGGCGAGAGGCTACTTCGTCACGCCCGGCTTCATCGACCTGCATGCGCATTTGCGCGAGCCGGGTTTCGAGGACTCTGAGACGATCGCCTCGGGCGCGCGAGCGGCACTGCGGGGCGGCTTCACCACGATCTGCGCGATGCCGAACACCGAGCCCGCGATCGATTCGCCTGGCCTCGTCGCCGAGATCATCGCTCGCGCGAACGCGGCGGGCGGTGCGCGCGTACTGCCCATCGCGACGATCACCCGGGGGCGCGCCGGGCGCGAGCTCTCCGACCTCATCGAGCTGTCCGCGGCGGGCGCGGTCGCGTTCTCCGACGACGGCTCGCCCGTTGACGACGCGCGCCTATTCCGCCACGCGCTCGAATACGCGCGGACCAAGGACCTCCTGATCATCGAGCACGCCCAGGACATGACGCTGTCGGGCAAGGGTGTGATGAACGAGGGTGTCGTGTCAGCACGTCTCGGACTGCCGGGCATCCCGAGCGCCGCCGAGGAGACCGCGGTCGCACGCGACATCTCGATCGCGGAGATGACCGGCGCACGCCTGCATCTGACGCATGTCTCGACGCGTGGCGCGATCGCGTCGATCCGTGCCGCCAAAGCCCGAGGTCTCCGTATCACGTGCGACGTCACTCCACACCACTTGTCGATGACGGATGACTGGGTGGGTGGGTCACGCGACTTTGCGTGGGCGCGTGAGGGGCTCGGCCGGGAGGCTTCTCTCGCTCGAATCGGGCCTGCTTCCGCAGTCGATACGGACCGTGCCGCTTTACCGCAGTCTCGGCTCTCGCTTGAAAAGCCTCCCGTCCGCGCTGCTCCTTATGACTCGTCCACTAAGGTCAACCCACCGCTACGTGCATTGAGTGACGTGCGCGCTCTATGGGAAGGCCTCGCAGACGGCACCGTCGACGCGATCGCGACAGACCACGCTCCCCATGCATCGGTCAAGAAGGATGTTGAGTTCGATCAGGCTGCATTCGGCATCAGCGGTCTCGAAACCGCGCTCTCCCTCGTTCTTGGCGGTGTCGCCGCGGGATGGTCCGATCGCGACACGGTCATCCGGGCACTCACCAGCGGACCCGCGCGCGTTCTGGGCATCCCCGTTCGCGAGGATGACTGGATCGCGATCGATCTCGACGCCGAGTGGACCGCTGCCGCCGACGCGCTCGTCTCCCTTGGAAAGAACACTCCGCTGCTGGGCCGGACGCTACGGGGGCGGGTCGTGTGTGCGGTGGTCGGTGGGAAAGTGCGATATGAGGGAGGTCTGCGTGGCGCGACGCCGGTCGGCTCTCGCTGAGCGAAGTCTCGCTGAGGCGCAGTTGCATCTTTATGCATCGGAATCGTATAGTTATGCACCAATGACCAGGGCGGCGGTCTTGGCGCTCGAGGACGGTACGGCGTGGTGGGGAGAGGCGTTCGGGGACGCATCAGCCGCGTCGGGCGAGGTCGTCTTCAACACGGCGATGACCGGCTATCAGGAAGTCGCCTCTGACGCTTCGTACAACGGGCAGCTCGTCGTGCTCACCTATCCGCTGATCGGGAACTACGGCACGTTCGAACGCGCCGCGGAGTCGCGCCGGCCCTGGATCGAAGCGCTCGTGGTGCGCGAGCTGAATTCGACGTGTCGCGAAGACACCGTCGACCTGGACGCGTACCTACGCCAGTACGGCGTTCCCGGGATCTCCGGCGTGGACACGCGGGCTCTGGTGCGCCGTCTTCGCGCCAAGGGCACGCTGCGCGGCGCGCTGCTTCAGGTGGCGCCGGGCCTCGCGCAGGACCCGGGCGTGGAGCAAGAGGCCGTGGCGAAAGCGCGCGCGTCGGCGCCCCTCGCCGCCCGACCGCTGGTCATCGAGGCGAGCGGCGTGGGCCGGCAGGTCGGAAGCGGTCCGAAGATCGCGCTCCTCGATACCGGCGTCAAAGAGAACCAGATCCGTTGCCTCACTCGGCGCGGCGCGACCGTGAGGGTGTTCCCCGCGACCGCGAGCGCGCGTGACGTGCTGTCGTGGTCGCCCGAGGGCATCGTGATCAGCAACGGTCCCGGCGACCCAGCGGCGATCCCGCAGATCGCGCACAACGTGAAGCTGCTCCTCGACGCGGTCTCGCAGCGCGGGACAGGGCGGCCTGTTCCCATCCTCGGCATCTGCCTCGGTCACCAGCTGATCGGGCGGGCCATCGGCGCGACGACCTCGCGTCTCCCCTTCGGGCACCACGGTGCGAACCATCCGGTGCAGGACGTGCGCAGCGGCAGTGTGGTCATCACCAGCCAGAACCACGAGTTCCAAGTGGACGAACAGTCCATCCCGACCGGCAGCGACTTCTATGTGAGCGCGCGGAGCCTGAACGACGGAAGCGTCGAGGGTCTCGCGCACCGCACGCTCCCGATCTGCACCTATCAGTACCACCCGGAAGGTGCCCCCGGTCCGCGTGACAACGAGCCGGTGTTCGACCGCTTCCTCGCGGACGTCCGCGAGGCGGTCGCGCGCCCGTGAGCGCGCGCGCGGCGGTGCGCAAATCATGAAAGTCCTCATCGTCGGGTCGGGCCCGATCACGATCGGGCAGGCCGCCGAGTTCGACTACGCCGGATCGCAGGCGTGCCGCGCCCTGCGGGAAGAGGGCATCGAGACCGTGCTCGTGAACTCGAATCCCGCGACGATCATGACCGACCCCGGCGTTGCGGACATCACCTATATCGAGCCGCTGACCGTCGAAGTACTGGAGCGCGTCATCGCGAGGGAACGTCCCGATGGACTGCTCCCCACGCTAGGCGGACAGACTGGACTGAATCTCGCGGTCGCGCTCGCCGAGGCCGGCGTGCTGGAGCGATACGGCGTGCGTCTTCTCGGCACCCCGCTGTCCGCGATCCGGCAGGCCGAGGACCGCGAGGCGTTCAAGCAGCTGCTCGTCGGCCTCGGCGAGCCGGTGCCGGAATCGCTCACCGTCGTCAGCGTCGACGAGGCCCTGGCCTTCGCGGACCGGGTCGGGTTCCCACTTGTCGTGCGGCCGGCGTACACGCTGGGCGGGACCGGCGGCGGGTTCGCGACGAGCCGCGAAGAGCTCACCCTGCGCAGTGCGCGCGGGATCGCCGCCTCACCGATCGGCCAGGTCCTCGTGGAGCGCTCGCTCTTTGGCTGGAAAGAGATCGAATACGAGGTCATGCGCGACGCGGGCGACACGTGCATCACGGTCTGCAACATGGAGAACCTCGACCCGATGGGTGTCCACACCGGCGATTCGATCGTCGTCGCGCCCTCGCAGACGCTCACCGACAAGGAATACCAGATGCTCCGCAGCGCGGCGCTGCGCATCATCCGCGCGCTCGGCATCGAGGGCGGATGCAACGTGCAATTCGCGCTCCATCCCGAGCGCGCGCCCACGGCCGATCCGGACGCGCAGATCCCGTACTACGTGATCGAGGTGAACCCGCGCGTTTCGCGTTCGTCGGCGCTCGCGTCAAAAGCGACGGGTTACCCGATCGCGCGCATCGCCGCCAAGATCGCCATCGGCAAGCGGCTGCACGAGATCCCGAACGCGGTCACGCAGCGGACTTCGGCGGCCTTCGAGCCCGCGCTCGACTACGTCGTGGTGAAGATCCCGCGCTGGCCCTTCGACAAGTTCCCCGGCGCCGACCGCTCGCTCGGGACACAGATGAAGGCGACGGGCGAGGTCATGGCCATCGACCGCTCTTTCGAGGCCGCGATGCAGAAGGCGCTGCGCTCGCTCGAGGTGAAGGGCCAGGGTCTGCTCTGGGAAGCGCCGTCCTGGGTCGAGGTCGCGGAGCCCGCGCCGTTCCTCGATCGATTCCTGTCGAGCGGCGCGACCGACGACCGGCTCTGGCGCCTCTTCGCCGCGCTCCGCCGCGGAGCCACGGTCGAGGACGTGCACGACCGCACGAAGATAGACCGCTGGTTCCTCCGCAAGCTCGCGTCGATCGTCCGCTTCGCCGAGGACGAGCTACAGGGAAAGACGCCTACGCCGTCGCTGCTGCGGCGCGCGAAGCGGCTCGGCTTCGCGGATACCGACATCGCGACGCTCGCGGGTATGCTCCCCGCGGACGTGCGCCGTCTGCGTGCCCAGTGGGGCATCCGTCCGGTCTACAAGATGGTCGACACCTGCGCGGCGGAGTTCGAAGCCGTCACTCCGTATTTCTATTCAACGTACGAATCTGAGAACGAGGCGGCGCCACTCCAGGGCCCGAAGGCCGTGATCCTCGGGTCAGGTCCGATCCGGATCGGACAGGGGATCGAGTTCGACTGTTGCTGCGTGCAGGCTGCGGGCGCGCTGCGCGACCGCGGCGTCGCCTCGATCATGGTGAACAGCAACCCCGAAACGGTTTCGACCGACTTCGACGAATCCACACGTCTCTACTTCGACCCCCTCGACGAAGAGTCGATCGCCGCCGTGCTGGAGAACGAGGGCGTCGTCGGGCCCGACCTTTCCCCCGCGCCAGCCATTCCGGTGTTCGCTCAATTCGGAGGGCAGACCGCGCTCAATCTCGCGGAGCGGATCGCAGACATCGGAGGCGTGATCGCCGGCACGTCGGCCGACGCCATCGGGCTTGCCGAAGATCGGCGGCGGTTCCATGAGTTCGCGGATGCTCTCGGGATCCCGCAACCGCCGGGAGGGACGGCGGAGTCGTTCGTCGAGGCCCGAGTGATCGCGAATCGCATCGGGTATCCGGTCCTCGTTCGTCCGAGCTACGTGTTGGGTGGTCGGGGAATGGAGATCGCGTACAGCGACGACGATCTCGAGCGCTACTTCCGATCTGCTCTCGAAGCGGGCACGGGTCGCGTGCTCGTCGACAAGTATCTCCGTGGCAAGGAGGTCGAGCTCGACGCGGTGAGCGACGGCCGCGACACGCTCGTCGCGGGGATCATGGAGCACATCGAGCGCGCGGGGGTGCACTCGGGCGACAGCTACGCCGTGTATCCCGCGCAGAACCTCTTACCGAACGAACGCGACCGCATCGTCGAGCTCACGCGGCAGATCGCGGCGGAGCTCCCGGTCAAGGGCCTGCTCAACATCCAGTTCATCGTCGAGGAGGGCCGGGTGTGGGTGCTCGAGGTCAACCCGCGCTCCAGTCGCACCGTGCCGTTCCTGACCAAGGTGACCGGCGTACCACTCGTCCGGCTCGCCGTCGCGATCTCGCTCGGATCGACCCTCGCGGCCGAGGGGTATGCGCGGGAGGACGGCCTCTGGCCCACCGGTGACCTGGTCGCGCTGAAGGCACCGGTCTTTTCGATGGCGAAGCTGCTCGACGTCGACACGTACCTCGGACCGGAGATGAAGAGCACCGGCGAGGTGATGGGTATCGATCGCACGTTCGCGCCCGCGCTGTGGAAATCGCTCGTCGCGGCGGGGCTCGCGCCCGCGTCCAGCGGCAGCGTGCTCATCACCGTCGCCGACAAGGACAAGCAGGAGGTCGTCCAGATCGTCGAGGGCTTCCACTGGCTCGGGTATGAGCTCGTCGCGACGAGCGGAACGGCCGCGCTCATCCGGTCCCTTGGGATCGATGTGCGCGAGGTCGGCAAGCTGTCCGAGGGCGACGATGAGATCCTCCGCATCGTGAGATCGGGCGGCTGCGCCGCCGTCGTCAACACGCCGACGCTCGGCAAGACCGTGGATCGCGACGGATTCCTGATCCGGCGCGCTGCGGTCGAGGCGCGCGTGCCGTGCCTCACCTCGCTCGACACCGCGCTCGCCGTCGTGACCGCCCTGCGCGCGAGTGCGGTGAGCTACTCCGTCGCGCCGCTCGCGGAATACCGCCTGCCGGCCGCCGTGGCGGCTGCGGACTGAGCCGACAGGATAAGGTGCCGGAGCACCGCGCGGCGCCGGCGCTTTCCACCGCACTCGTCGTTTCCGCCTCGCTGCTCGGCGACACGCTCCTCTACACGATCCTTCCCGTGACCGCCGCGTCGCTCGGCATCTCGCGACCGATGGTCGGCGTGATCCTGTCGCTGAACCGCTGGGTCCGTCTCCTCACGAACCCCCTCGCCGCCCGCTTGTACGAGCGGTTCCCCGCGGGTGCCCTGATCCTCACCGCGATCGTGCTGACCGCGGTGTCGACCGCGATGTATGCGCTGCCCGCGGCGCTGGCAGTGTTCCTTCTCGGCCGGCTGCTGTGGGGCTTCTGCTATTCGCTGCTGCGGCTGGGTTCGTTCCTGGCCGCCCTCGAGGACGCGGCGTCGCACGCGGGCCGTCGCATCGGCAACACGCGAGCGATCTGGGGATTCGGCTACTTCGCCGGCGCGGTACTCGCGCCGTTCGCGGTCGAGAGCTTCGGCTGGACCGGTGCATGCCTGATCGCCGCCGCGCTCACGCTCGCCGCCGGCATCGGGCCGGCGTACCTCGCGTCGAAGTGGCGGCGGCGCATACGCGTGCCCGAGGAGGGTCACGTTCCGGCGTCGGTATGGGAGCCCCGTCTGCTCGCGCTGTTCGTCACCGCGACCGTGCAGCTCGGTCTGTACGCGGGCATCCTCGTGGCGGCGGGAGGGTTCCGCGTGGACGAGCTGTTCCACGACGGCGCGCCGATCTTCGCCTCCGTCGTCCCCGCGACGTTCGTCGCGGCCGCATTTCTGCTCACGCAGCGCATCGCGCAGGTCGCATGGACGCCGATCGCGGGCCGCTGGAGCGACCGCTCCGCGAACGGCGCCTTCGTGATCTCGACCGTTCTGTCGCTCGCCTCGGTGGCGCTGCTGGGGCTGCTGCACTTGGACCCCATCCTCTTCGTCGTGATCGGGGGCTGCGCGTTCGTGAACGGCCTGACGGCGACGATCGCGGTGGAGCTCGCCGTGTCGCGTCGCTCTCGCGATCACGATCGTCCGCGCATCCTCGCCGCGCTCCACACCTGGCAGGACGCGGGCGCCGCAAGCGGTGCGCTTCTGGGTGGCGTGATCGCGGTGCTCGGTGCTGCACCAGCCCTGCTGGTCGGCGCGGCTCTCCTGAGCCTCACACTTCCACTCTGGTGGGCGGCGATGCGGGGATGAAGGGACCGTTCATGAGCGCGGACGAGTACGGCCGCACACTCGCCGGGCTGTCGCTCAACCTGATCGTCCGCGACGTCACGCGGAGCATTCCTTTCTACACCGAGGTCCTCGGCTTCCGCTCGCTCCACCAGACCGCGGATTACGCAGCCCTCGAGCGCGAGGGCGCGACGATCCAGCTGCACGCCGATCGAACCTACACGCGACAGCCGTGGGGTCCACGTCTCGCCGAGGCGGAGAAGCGCGGCTTCGGTGTGGAGATTCGCATGCTCGGCATCGATCCCGACGAAGCGGAGCGCCGCGCGCGCGCGGGCGGTCACACGGTGCTCGCGCCGGCGAAGGACTGGCCGCCGCACGGCTGGCGCGACTGCCTGATCGAGGACCCCGACGGGTACACGTTCTCCGTTGGCGTACCGCTCCTGCGAGACTTGCACCCGTGATCATCGAGGAAGGCCGCGTCGTGACCAACATCCGCGTCGGCGACCTGGGGACGCTCCTGGCGGTCCGCGCGCCGGAGATCGCGGCGCAAGCGCATGCCGGGCAGTTCGTTCACGTGCGCCCCGGCGTCGGGTGGGATCCGCTGCTGCGCCGGCCCTATTCGTTCTGCGGCATCGATCGCCGTGCCGGCGAGATCGAGCTGATCGTGAAGCCGCTCGGCACCGGCGGGGAGTGGATCGCGGAACGCCGCGTGGGTGATGCACTCGACCTTCTCGGGCCGCTCGGCACGTCTTTCGTCGTACGGCGCGACACACGCAACCTGCTCCTGGTCGCTGGCGGAACGGGCATCGCACCCATGCGGGTGATCGCGGAGCAGGAGGCCCCGCGGCGCAACGTGACGCTGGTGATGGGTGGTCGGTCGGTCGCGTACCTGTGGCCGTCGGATCGGTTGCCGGCGGGCGTCGAGTACGTGACGACGACGGACGACGGTAGCTTCGGCACGCGCGGCCGCGTCACCGACGTGTTGCCGGCGCTACTCCCGTGGGCCGATCAGCTCCTGGCGTGCGGACCGTGGCCGATGCTTGCCGCGCTCGGCCGCTTGCGCGACGGCGCGGGGCGCGCCGCCGCGACGTTCCCGGGCCGGCGCACGCTGCTCGAGGCGCAGATCGCCGTGGAGCAGCACATGGGCTGCGCGATGGGTGTCTGCCGCGCCTGCGTCGTCGTCACGTCCGAGGGCAACGCGCGCGTCTGCCGCGAAGGTCCCGTGTTCGCGCTCGGCGACATCGCGTTCGAGGCGGGCGAGCCGGCGACGGTGGGAGTCCACTAGTGCCGTGGCGTCGGCCAAAGAAGCAGGTCGAGCGGCCGATCGACGTGCGCCGGTCGCTGGAAGAGTCGCTCGAGACCGCCGCGGAAGGCGAGGAGGAAGAGGATCTCGTGGAGCTGGTCGATCTCGATGGCGCGTCCATCACCGAGGCCGCGACCGGTGATGCAGACGCCGAGCGTTTGCCGACGGAGATCGCCGACAAGCTGCGCGAGACCCTCGCCGGCGCCGTGATCACCGAAATACGCGCGGTCCCGCACGCGCGGCCGGAGACGTGGCCGGAGCACGGGGTCGACCTGTCCGTCGAAGTCGCGCGCGCTCTGTGGCTCAAGAATCCGGTGATCACCGCGTCGGGAACGTTCGGCCAGGGCATCGAGTACGCGGAGCTCATCGATGTCACGCGGCTGGGTGCGATCGTGAACAAGGGCACGACCCCACACGCACGCCCAGGCAACCCGCAGTACCGCATCGCCGAGACCCCGGCGGGCATCCTCAATTCGATCGGCCTCGAGAACCCCGGCGCGGAGGAGG
>JANNUM010000377.1:0-2821 GCA_031395235.1 Chloroflexota bacterium | reverse complement strand
CCGGAGAGCTGCACCATCGCCAGAGCGTCCTGCGCACGCTCGTGGATGAGTGGAACGGGATGACCGCCGACGAGAGAAAGCGGATGCTCGCGGCCATCTTCGACAGCGTGACGGCGGGCGCCGACGGGTTGAACCGGCTGGAGCCCTGCGAGGAGTGGAAGCCCTACGTCGTCGCGGCGATTCCTAAGCCGGTGAGGGTGCTGACCGCCTCGCAGGGGGGTCAACAGAGCGGAAGACGGGACTCCACGGCCCGGAACGTACCTTGGCGCTGGTGCGTCGACCACCCGACCGGATCGCAGTCATTCGTCTGGTGGCAGTCGTCGGCGTCCAGAAGCCGCGACTCGGCCGCACCTGAGCCCCCGCTCGCTCCCCAACAACATGCTCAGGCGGCGAAAAAGGTTTGAGGCAGCACACTCGTCGCTGGAACTAGGATGCCGCCGTGGCGCTGCCGCCAAATGCTTCATGTGCTGACGGCCTACGAGCCGAGCTCGGCGAGGTTGTCGCAAGCGCGGCGGAACGTTTCAGCGTTCCGGGGATCGCGGTGGCGATCGTGTTTGGAGATGACCACCTAACGGCGACGACCGGCGTCACGAGTGTCGAAAACCCGCTGGCCGTCGATGCCGACACGCTGTTCAAGATCGCCTCGGTCACAAAACCCATTACAGGGACCGCGCTCATGCGGCTCTCCGAGCTCGGTCGCTTCGACTTCGACGCGCCGCTGCGAACATATCTTCCCGACCTTCGCCTCGCGGACGAAGACGCCGCCGCTCGCGTCACGATGCGACATGTCGTTACGCATCGCGTTGGCCTGTTCAGTCGTCCCAAGGACTTCGGCCGTGGCGACGACGCACTCGCTAGATGGGCCGCGCATCTTGCCGACCTTCCAGCGCGGGCAGGACTCGACGAGCTCTTTTGCTACTCGTGGGACTTTCAACTTGCCGGTCGTGTCATCGAGGTGCTGACTGGAAAGACGTACGAGGCTGCGATGACGGAGCTCGTCCTCGAGCCGCTTGGGATGAAGCACTCGTGCTTCTTTGCTACTGATGCGATCACCTACCGGGTCGCGTCGGGGCATGCGGTCAATGGAGGAAGAGCACAAGTCGTACGACCCTGGCCTGAGGTACGCAGTGGTCACCCTTCCGGGGGAATGCTGCCGACCGCCAACGACATGATCGCGTTCATGCGCCTGCACCTGGGCGCGCCAACGTCCGACGGAGCCGACCGGCTGCTCTCGGACGCATCGATTGCGACCATGGCCTCGGCGCTCAGTCCCGACGGCAAGCACGGCGTGGCCTGGTTCCGCAATCAGGTCGACGGGTTGGACATCATCGACCACGGCGGAGGTTATCCGGGCTTCCTCGCGCAGCTCACGCTCGTCCCTTCGCGCAGGTTCGGCATTGCGGTGTTGACGAACATCACACGCACCAACGCCGAGGATCGCGCGGTCGAGATCCACACAGTGAGCGGGGAGATCGTCGCCTGGGCGTTCGGCGCATACCTCGACCTACACGTCCCGGCGGATAGGCCCCTCGCAATGGCAGCAGGCGAGTTGACCGAGTACGCGGGAACGTATGTCGGGCAGCTGAGCGATGTGGAGCTATCCGTGGCGGACGGCTGCCTGATCGTCAGCGAGCGCACCCACGACACCGCCGCGACGCGACCCGACGAGTACCGGGTGGCGTTCTACGACGCCGATCGAGTCTTTCGGCTCGATGGAACCGGCAAGGACACGCGAGGTCAGTTCCTTCGCGATGCGGACGGGCAGTTGGCCTGGTTCAGACCGTTCGTCGCTACCGTCTACCGACGCGCTCGGTAGGTCCGGTAGATCGACAGGTCGATGAGCGCCGCGTGCGCGGCTGAGCGAAAGACGGGGGTCAAGCACGCGGAGGTGGTAACAGCTCGGCTCGTTCAGGACGAGCGCGGGTGGCTGCGGATCGCGAGCGGATCGGCAGCGTAGAGTCTGCGGGTGAGCTTCGCGGTCACCGCTGATGCGTACGACCGCTTCATGGGCAGGTATTCGGCGCGGCTCGCCCCCCAGCTTGCGGACTATGCCAGCGTGCGTTCGGGGCAACGGGTGATCGATATCGGTTGCGGGCCCGGTGCGGTCACAAGTGAGCTGGTCGATCGCCTCGGCCCGACCAATGTGTTCGCGGTCGATCCATCGGAGCCGTTCGTCGCGGCTGTGCGCGAGCGCTTTCCTACCGTCGACGTACGGCTCGCGGCTGCGGAGCAGCTGCCGTACCCGGACAAAGCGTTCGACGCGGCGCTGGCGCAACTCGTCGTCCACTTCATGTCGGACCCGGTTGCGGGCCTGGGCGAGATGGCGCGCGTCGTGCGGCGCGACGGTATTGTCGCGGCCTGCGTCTGGGATCACGCCGGTGACCAGGGGCCGCTCAGCGTCTTCTGGCAGGCGGCGCGCGAGCTCGATCCCGACGTGACGGACGAGTCGCACCTAGCGGGCGCGCGGGCGGGCCACCTCGCCGAGCTGTTCGTGAGTGCGGGGCTTCGCGGCGTCGAAGCGACGGCGCTTGTGGCCACGGTGGTTCACGCGAGTTTCGAGGATTGGTGGGGGCCCTTCACTCTCGGCGTTGGTCCCGCCGGCGCCTACGTGGCGGGACTCGAGGCGGATCGCCGCGCCAAACTCAGGGAGCGCTGCCGGGAGCTGCTCCCGACAGCGCCTTTCGAATTGGCGGCGCGGGCATGGACAGCGCGCGGTCTCGCGTAGCGGCGCCGCGACATGGCAGACCCGACAAAGCGATCCGAGCTCGACCGATCGATCTCCGCGATGATCGCCTACTGAGCGGAAGACGGGGGTCAAGCA
>JANNUM010000365.1:0-3343 GCA_031395235.1 Chloroflexota bacterium | reverse complement strand
ACGAGCGACACGCCGGGGAGGTCGAAGCCCTTCGCGACCATCTGCGTCCCGACGATGACCTGCGCGCGCCGCGATCGCATCCGCTCGAAGAGCGCCGCATGCGAGCCCTTGGCGCGCACCGCATCGCGGTCGAGCCGCAGCAACGCCGCCTTCGGAACGACCGCGCGCACCTCCTCCTCGACACGCTGCGTCCCGACGCCGAGATGGCGGATCCGAGCGCTCCCGCACGCCGGGCAGCGCTCGGGCGGCGACGCGCGGCGTCCGCAGCGGTGGCACACGAGCGTCGCATCCGCGTGATAGGCGAACGGGATGTCACAGGCGGCGCAGTTCACGACGTGCCCGCAGTCACGGCAGAGCACGACCGTCGCGAAGCCGCGGCGGTTGAGGTACAGGATGGCCTGCTCGCCCTTCGCGACCGTCCGCTCGAGCGCAAGACGCAGCGCGCGCGACAGCGTTCCGCGGTTGCCGGCCTTCAGCTCGAGGCGCAGGTCGACGATCGTCGTCGGCGGCATCGCGAGATCGCTCACTCGCTCCGGCAGCGGAAGGAGCCGCAAAGCCCCGCTCGTCGCGGCGTGGTAGGTCGTCACGCGCGGCGTGGCGCTTCCCAGGATCACGACGGCACCGGTGATGCGCCCCAGAGCGAGCGCGGCGTCGACGGCGTGGTAGCGCGGCGCGCTCTCCTGTTTATAGGAGGGCTCCTGCTCCTCGTCGACGATCACCAGCCCGGGGCGTTCCAGCGGCGCGAACAGCGCGGAACGCGATCCGACGACGACGTCGGCGGTCCCGTCGAGGATCCGTCGCCACTCGTCGTAGCGCTCGCCGGCGGAAAGCGCGGAGTGCAGGAGCGCGACGCGCTCGCCGAAGCGCGCCACGAACCGCGCGACCACTTGCGCGGTGAGCGCGATCTCCGGCACCAGGACGATCACGCCGTGCCCGAGCGCGAGTGCCCGCGCCGCGGCGCGCAGATACACCTCGGTCTTGCCGCTCGCGGTCACGCCGTGCAGCAGGAACGGCGCGCTCGCGCCGAGGCTCGCGAGGATCGTCTCGAGCGCCTCGGCCTGTCCGGTCGTGGCCGTCGCGTCGCGCACCGCGTCGTCCTCGCCGAGCGCGAACTCACGCGGGATGCGGCGCACGCTGCGCGCCCCCTCGAGCACCAGACCGCGTTTGCCGAGTGCGCGGGCCGCGATCGCCGCTCCGCCGGCTTCGGCGAGATCCGCGGAGCTCACCGCGCCCGCGGCGAGCGCGCGCAGGGTCGCGAGCTGTCGCGCGCCCACGCGCACCGAGCCCGACAGCGCGTCGCGACCCGCGGGCGTCAGAGCGAACACGGGCTCGCGCCGATCACCGCGCGCCGTCGGCAGCCCGGCACGTGCGCGACCGGCGAGCGCGGGCGGCAGCATGGCGCGGACCGCGTCGGCGATCCCGCAGCGGTACTCGGCAGCGATCCACGCCGCGAGTGCGAGCTGATGCGAGCGCAGCAGCGGCAGCGGGTGGACGAGCGCGTCGATCGCGCGGAGCGTCCCCTCGTACGGCACGTCGAGCCGAACGACGACACCCGCGACGGAGCGTGGGCCGAAGCCGACGCGCACGAGGTGCCCCGGCTCCAGCGCCAGACCCTCAGGCACGGAATAGCTGAAGGTGCGCGCCGGTCCGCGGACGCCGGCGAAGACCGCGACCTCGGCGGTGCGCGCGGTCACAGCTCGTAATGTCGGGGGCGCCGCGCCTCCTTGCGGATGATCTCTGCGATCTGGTCCACGGTCTCGTCGATCTTGCCGTCCGCGTTCACGACGACATAGTCGTACTCGGGCGCGGCCGCCATTTCGATCTCGGCGTTCCGCAGCCGCACCTCGCGCTGCTCGGGCGTCTCGGTGCCCCGCGTGTCGAGCCGTCGGCGCAGTGATTCGACCGAGGGCGGCATGATGAATATGGTCAGGGCCTCCGGCAGCTGCGACTTGATCTTCCGCATTCCTTGCGGATCGGGCTTGACGATGACGATCCTGTGACCGCGCAGCGTGTCGCCCAGCACGTCGCGCCGCACGCCTTTGAACTCACCGTGCACCATCGACCACTCGAGGAAGTTGCCCGCTTCGATCTCCTCGCGGAACTTCTCGGGCGAATAGAAGTAGTAGCGAGTTCCATCGATCTCCCCGGGCCGCGGCTTGCGGCTCGTCGCTGTGACATACACGACCGCGTCGTCCAGCTTCCTGACCAGGCGGTCGATGACGACGTCCTTGCCCGCACCGGAGGGCCCCGAGATGATGACGAGCAGGCCCTTCCCGTCGACGCTCAAGACACCTCCGCGAACAGGGGCGATCGCGAGATCGGCGTGCCCAGGGCCCCCAGGTGGGCCACGAGGTCGGCCGCGAGCGGCGCGGTGAAGGTGCGCTCGCCCGCGTGCGGCAGGCGCACCGTGAGCCGCCACGCGTGGAGGAACTGCCGCGCGAGTCCGCTCGTATCACCGCGCCGTCCATACACCGGGTCGCCAACGATAGGGAAATGCGCGTAGACGAGGTGCACGCGGATCTGGTGCGTCCGGCCAGTTACCGGTTCCACGTGAAGGAGCGCGGTGCGGTCGTTCCCACCGCCCCACGCTGCGATGCGCACGAAACGCGTCACCGCGTCGCGGCCGCCGGCGCGGACCACCATGCGCCGCCGGTCTTCCGGGTCGCGGAGCAGCGGTGCCTCAACGACCGTCGCGGTATCGCCGGGGTCGCCCCAGACGAGTGCGAGGTATTCCTTGGCGAAGCGCTTCGCCTGGAGCTGCCGCCCGAGCGCGAGCTGGGCGACGTCCGTCTTCGCGACGACCATCACGCCGCTGGTGTCCTTGTCGAGGCGGTGCACGATCCCCGGACGGCCACTCTCGCGTCCGGTGGTCGACTCGATGCGCCCGAGCATCGCGTTCACCAGCGTGCCCGTTTTGTGCCCGTGAGCCGGATGCACGACGAGGCCCGCGGGCTTGTTCACCACGACCACGTCCTCGTCCTCGTACAGGACGTCGATCGCGATGTCCTCCGCCCGCAGCAGCACGTCGGGCTCCGCCGGCGGGACGTCCACGACGAGCTCCTGCCCCACGCGCACCTTGTACGCAGGCTCGACCGGAGCGCCGTCGACGCGGACATGTCCCTCGCGCGCGAGCCGCTGGATCGCGCTCCGCGAGAGAAGGCTGTGCTCCGCCAGGAACTTGTCGACGCGCTGGCCACCTGCGTCGACGCGCAGCGTGATCGTGTCGGTCATGCCGCCCGCGCGGCCGTCTTCCGCTCCTCCTGCCAGAGCAGCAGGGTGACGAAGAGGATGCCGAGCACGATCGACGAATCGGCGACGTTGAACGCCCAGAAGCGGACGCCGT
>JANNUM010000358.1:0-10890 GCA_031395235.1 Chloroflexota bacterium | reverse complement strand
GCCCTCGACGCGCGCGGTCTGGGTCGGCAGGTGATCGTGCGCCGCGACGATCACGTCGATCCCCGGGATGTCACGCGCGAGCTGCACCGCGTCGGTCAAGCCGATGTGAGCGGCGACGACGACGATGTCGGCCTGCTTCTGCACCTCGGCGATCAGCGGCCGCACTGAGTCGGCGGCGGGCTGGAACTGCAGCCCCGCCACGCTCGTCGCTTTGACGATCGTCGCCGAGCCCGGGTTCGTGAGACCGATGACCCCGACGCGCGTGATCCCGAGATCCCTCACCACGAACGGCTTCAGGTAGGTCGGCGATCTTCCCGTCCTGGTCTCGATGACGTTCGCCGCGAGGAACGGGAATGCCGCGTCCTTCGCACGCTGGGCAAGCACGTCCTGCCCCCAGTCGAACTCGTGATTCCCGACCGCGAGCGCGTCGTAGCGCATCAGGTTCATCGCCTTCGTGACCGCCTCGCCCTTGTTCGCGTTCGAGATGAACGTCCCCTGCCAGGCGTCGCCGGCGTCCACGAGCAGCGTCCGCTGCGGAGCACGCGCACGAAACACCGCGACCTGACCCGCCAGCTGTGCCATGCCGCCCGCGCGGAACGTCGAGCTCGCGTTCGCGCTCTGCACGATGTCGGCGTCGAGGCGCCCGTGGATGTCGTCGGTGTGCAGCAGCTGGATGCGGTCGTCCGCGAGCGCGCTCGACGTTGGCGCCGGGGTGACCGCGGACGAGCACGCGCCGGCGGCCGCAAGTAGCAGCGCAAGAACGAAGCGAGGCACGAGCGCGATGCTACCGTCCAGCGATGCTGCGCTTGCTCCGATAGCTGCTGCGACGCGCTCGCCGACCGCGACCGTCACGTTGACGCCGGACCCGGCCGGTCTTCCGAGATGTCCCGCATCACAGCTGCAGGCGGTCGCCGCAGGCGCGTCGGCAACGGACTCGTTCGTCGGCGCCGTCTTCTTCGCGAATCGCGGCGCCGCGCCCTGCACGCTGCGACGACGCGTCGGGCCCTTCGACGCTCGTCATTTACCCGTTCTAGGAGCCCCGGCGCTAGGTCTGCGGCCTGCTCATGCACTTTGGCACGCGGCCTGCGACAGGCAAGCCGGCGGAAAGCACACGGAAAGGAGGGACAACAAACATGGACCTCACCGCAATCGTCACCTGGATCGTCTTCGGCGCGATCGTTGGAGTCATCGCGCGGTTCTTGATGCCTGGCAGCGACTCCATGGGGTGGATCCCGACCATCGTTCTCGGCATCGTCGGTTCTTTCGTCGGCGGCTGGCTCGGGCAGCTCTTGTTCCAAGGCAATGCCGCGCTGCCTCCACAAAATGCCGGTTGGGTCGGCTCGATCATTGGCGCGCTCATCGTTCTCGCGATCTACCGCTACACCCAAGGGCGACGCGTCACCGTCTGAAGCCCGGCATCGGCGGGGGCCTTCGGGTCCCCGCCGATAGCCGGCCGTCCGGGAGATGCCTCGGGCCTAGCCGGATCTCATCGGGGACTCTGCGTCGTGCGCGCGGTACTGAAGCTCGTAGAGGCGGTGATAGACGCCGCGCTGCGCGAGCAGATCACGATGGGTGCCCATCTCCACGACGCGGCCTTTGTGCAGCACGATGATCCGGTCGACGTTCTGGATGGTCGAGAGACGGTGCGCGATGATGATCGAGGTCCGTCCCTGCATCAGCTTCTTGAGCGCGTCCTGGATGAGGTGCTCGGTCTCGGTGTCCACCGACGACGTCGCCTCGTCCAGCACCAGCATGATCTCGGGGTTGAACGCGATCGCGCGCGCGAAGGCGAGGAGCTGCTTCTGGCCGACGGAGAGCGTCGAACCCCGCTCGGTCACCACCGTCGCGTAGCCATCGGGTAGCCGATCGATGAACTTGTCCGCGTTGACGAACCGTGCGGCGGCACGCACCTGTTCGGAGCTGATCGATGACTCGTTCAGCCGGACGTTCGACGCGATCGTGCCGGCGAAGATGAACGGGTCCTGCAGGACGACGCCGACGTGACGGCGCACGTCCGCCTGGCGCATGTTGCGCAGGTCGACGCCGTCCAGGAGGATCCGGCCCTTCTGCACGTCGTAGAAGCGCGAGATGAGGCTGATGATCGAGGTCTTCCCCGCCCCGGTCGCGCCGACGATCGCGACGCTTTCGCCCGCGCTGATCGTCAGATCGACATCGCGCAGCACCCAGTCGCCCTCGTTGTAGGCGAACGAGACGTTGTCGAAGCGGATCTCGCCGCGTACATGGGGTTGCTCGACCGGGCTCGGCGGGTCGACGATGGTCGGCCGCGTGTCGAGCAGCGTGAAGACGCGCTCAGACGAGGCCATCGCCGCCTGCATGATGTTGTACTTCTCCGACAGGTCGAGGATCGGCTGGAAGAACTGGTTGAGCAGCTGCCAGAACGCCACGAGCGTCCCAAGGCTCAGCTCGTTCTGCTGGATCCAGTACGCCCCGACGACGAACAGCGCGGCGGACGTCGCCGCCCGCGTGAAGTTCACGGTCGGCTGGAACACGCTCATCGCGCGCACCTGGCCCTGGTTCGCCGTGAGCAGGTCTCGATTCAAGACGTCGAACTGATCGAACGTCTGCTTCTCGCGGGTGAAGAGCTGGACGATCGCCATGCCCGACAACGTCTCGTTGAGGTAGACGTTGACGCGCGCCAGGCGGATACGGATCGACCGGAAGGAGTCGCGCATCATGCCGCGGAAGTACGCGGTGAGCGCGGTGAGGATCGGAAGCGACACGAAGGTCAGCAGCGCGAGGCGCCAGTCGAGAAGCAGCATCGCGATCGAGATGAGCACGAGCATCGCGACGTCGCCGAAGATGGACACGACGCCGCGGGTGACCATGTCGGTGAGGGCGTCGATGTCGTTCGTGATGCGCGTCATGAGCCGGCCTACCGGGTTGCGGTCGAAGAACGAGAGCGACAGGAACTGCAGATGCCCGAACAGCTCGAGGCGCAGGTCGTACATCGCGCGCTGCCCCACCCAGGTGGTGAGGAGCGTCTGGCCGAAGCGCAATGCGGCGCCCGCCGCGAGGACCAGGAGATACAGGATGCCGAGTGCCGCGAGGCGCCCGAAGGCCTCGTCGCGTCCAAGCTCGCCGTTGACCGCGGGGATGACGGCCTGGTCGACGATGTACTTCGCGATGATCGGCGGAGCGATCTGCGCGAGCGACAGGACGAGAAGCAGCACGAGCGAGACGATCACCCAGACCTTGTACGGAGCTAGGTAGGCGATGAGGCGCCGCGTCAGGCGGGCGTCGTACGCCTTTCCGAGGATCTCGTCCTCGTGCACGAATCCGCCGCCGCCATGCCCGTGCCCCATCTAGTCCTGCTCAATCTCCGGGCAAGCCCGGGAGACACGCTCAAGGCTGGTGGACTCGCTCGTCGCACACGCTCGCTTCACTCTTGCCCCAGCTCTTCCATGCGGGCCCGCGGCCGTTGGTAACGGCCGCTGTCGTCAGCCGTCGCGCGGACGCGCTTCTCGTGCTCCTGCTGCTCTTCGTCGACCTCGAGCTCCTCCTCGAGGAGCTGGCGGCGGTACATGCTCGCGTAGAGGCCGCCCTGCTCGAGGAGGTCTCGGTGCGTGCCGCGCTCGGCGATGCGGCCATCGTCGAGGACCAGGATCTGGTCGGCATCCTTCACCGTCGAGATCCGATGCGCCACGACGATGCTCGTACGCTCGCGCATGACGCCACGCAGCCGCTTGAGGATCTCGGCCTCGGTGTAGGTGTCGACGGCGGAGAGCGCGTCGTCGAGGATGAGGACGCGCGGATCTTTGGCGACGGCGCGCGCGATGCCGGTCCGCTGCTTCTGCCCGCCGGAGAGCGTCACCCCACGCTCGCCGATCATCGTGTCGTAGCGTGCTGGGAAGTCCGCGACGTCCTTCCCGAGCTGCGATACCTCGCCCGCCCACTCGAGCTCCGCAGCGGTCAGCGGACGGTCGGTGCCGAAGCCGACGTTCTCGCGAAGCGGGACCGAGAAGAGGAACGTCTCCTGCGGGACGTAGCCGACGGCCCGCCGCAGCGCGGCGAGCGGGTAGCGCTTCACGTCGATCCCATCAATGAGGATCTCGCCCTGCTGCGCGTCAAAGAGACGCGGTAAGAGGTTGACCAGCGTGCTCTTGCCCGAGCCGGTCGGGCCGACGATCGCGAGCGAGCCGCCCGCGGGCACTGAGAAAGAGATATCGCGCAGCACGATCGTCTGCCCGTAGGCGAACGACACGCCGCGCATCTCGACCGCGCCCGTGATGGGCGTGTCGATGGGATCGATGTCGTCGGTGACCGAAGCACGCGCGTCGTACACCGCCTGCAATCGACCGAGGGACGCCCAGCCCTGCTGGACCAGGTTGACGACCTCACCGAGCGCGATCATCGGCCACGAGATGAGCTGCAGGTACGCGATGAACTGCACCAGCTGTCCGATCGTGAGGCGCCCGTCGATCGCGTCCTGACCGCCGATGTACAGGATCGCGAGCACCGCTCCGCCAAGGATGAAGCCCATGAGCGGCCACAGCAGCCCGTTCCACTTCGCGAGCGCCACGGCCTTGTCGAGGTACACGCGGTTCACGGCGGCGAACGAGCGGATCTCCGGCTCCTCCTGCGAGAACGCTTTCACCACGCGGATCCCCGAGAAGTTCTCCTGCGCCTTGGCCGAAAGATCGCCGAACTGCGACTGAAGCTGCTCGAAGTGTTTGTTCACGCGTCGTCCGACTATCCAGAACGTGTAGGACGAGATGGGTGTGAGGATGAGCGCGACGAGCGCGAGCTTCGTGTCCACGCCGAACATCGACACGAAAGTGAAGACGAGCGTCAGTAGTGTGTTGGTGAGCATCAGGATCCCGAAGCCGATCATCTGGCGGACGGCCTGCAGATCGTTCGTGAGCCGTGCCATGAGATCGCCGATCCGCTGATGCTGGAAGTACCCAAGGTGCATGGTCTGAAGGTGCGCGAGGAGGTCGTTGCGCATGCGGTACTCGATGCGGCGCGAGGCGTCGAGGATCCGCCAGCGCCCGAACCCGCGCAGCACGCTCTCGATGGCCGCCAGGGCGACCATGAGCGCGGCGAGGCGCAGCACCACGTCCAGTTCGGCACCCTGCGTCAGCGCATCGACGATCCGGCCGATGAGCAGCGGCCCGAGAACCGCGAAGAACGCGGACAGACCGACGACCGCGACGCCCAGGGCGATCCGGAGACGATGCTGACCGAGGTAGTGCAGGAAGGTCGCGCGCGGGGAGGTCACTGGAGCCCCGATTTTAACCGGACCGCCCGACCTCCAAACCACACACCGAAGACGACGAGCGCCGCGAGGACGAAGACCGGAGCCACGCCCCATACGTCGGCGAGCGGGCCGACGAAGATGAGCGGCAGGAAGCTGAAGATCGACACGAGAACGTTGAGCACGCCGAAGACGCGGCCGCGGATGTCGTCGCGCAGCTGCTCCTGCAGCAGCACCATCGCCGGGACCGTGATGAACGCGTACGCGACGCCGAAGACGAACGCGGTCACGCTCACCATGCCGATGAAGAACGGCAGCGCTTCACCGAGTACGCCTCCCAGGCGCGACGCGAAGATCTCGGCGAACGGGCGCGCCGCGGCGAGGACGAGGAGCGCGACGCCGACGACCATCAGGCCACTGCCGATGGCATGCGGACGGCCGAGGCGGCTGCCGATGACGTTAAGCAGACCCAGGCCGAGCACCACCCCGACGCCGGCGGGGGCGACGAGGACCACGACGTTCCGCTCGCCGAGCTTCAACACTTCACGCACGAATCCGGGCGCGAGCGCGCCCGCTACCGCGATCAGCGTGTACGTCAGTGCGATGTAGATCATCGCCCACGTGACGAGTGGCGTCGCGCGGAGGTAGTGGAACGCCTCTGAGATCCCGTCGCGGGTCTCGGTGAAGGCGCGTTCGGCCAACTCCGCGCTGATGAGATGCGCTGCTTTCTGCGGCGGCGGTGATGGCGGGAGCGTGGCGCACAACAGCGACGAGATGCCGAACATCGCCGCGATGACGCTCCACAGGAAGTCGAATCCATACAGGCTCACCGCGATGGGCCCGAGGATGATGAACCCGAGGAGGAACGAGCCGTTGAACGTGAACGTGAAGAGCGAGTTCGCGACCAAGAGATCGCGCTTGCGCACGATGCCGGGGATCGTCGCCGACTCCGCGGGCACGAAGAAGATCGTCACCGCCGCCACGAGGAAGTTCACGAGGTAGGCGGCGGTCAGGCTCGTCCCGAAGAAGAGGAGCGGCAGCACGGCCACGCCGCGCAGCGCGTTCGTGATGACGAGGACGAAGCGCCGATCCGTGCGATCGACGAGCACGCCCGCGCCGATGCCGAAGAGCACCGCCGGGATGATCGCCAGAAGGATCAGGAATGAAGAAGACGTGTTGGAGTGTGTGAGCTCGGCGACGAGGATGATGAGCGCTGAGGTGACCGCGTTCGCTGCGGTCTGCGACAGGATCTGCGCGCCCCAGACGGCCAGGAACGCGCGATTGCGGAACAGGCCGTGTGTCACGGCCTCCTGGACCTCGGCCAACGGTCGGGCTTAGTCCGCCGGGGCCTGTGGCCCGCGCGAGACGAACCGCTTGATATCGCGCTCGAGCGACGAACGAGGCACGAGCACGCGGTGCTCGCAGGTGGTGCAGCGCACGCCGATGTCCGCGCCCAGCCGGACGATGCGCCAGGTGTTGCCGCCGCAGGGATGCGGCTTGCGCAGCGTCACGACGTCGTCGAGGTAGAGCGGAAGCGGTCCCTTCGCCTTCGCGGGCGCCATGCGCGTCTCCGTCACTCGCGCGAGTCTAGCCGCGAGGGTTATCGAAGCGGTGTCGCAAGCGCCGGCACCTGGAGCGCCGAGTCCTTGCTCACATCGAAGCGTGTGCCCTTATAGATGAGCTCGAACTGGCCGATGATCCCGCCGGTCCGCGTCATTGCGACGTACATCACCTCGGGTGAACCGACCGCGCGCACCTGCCACGGACCACGCACCGCGACCGAGTCCACAGTGAGCACGCGATCGGGCGTCGCGCCGAAGTGGCTGCGCGGTCCGACCCGAGCGGTGTTGACGGCGATCGCCTCCGCGCCGGCATTGCGCAGCTCGTTCACCAGATCCGAAAGCGCGCGCTCGTCGAACGTCCCCTCCACCCGGACCGTGATCCCCCCGCCGCTCACCGCGCTCATCCCCGCGAACACGCGGAGTTGGCTGAGCTGCCGCTCGCCCTCGGTGAGCGATCCCTTTCCGCTCGCGATCGCGTCGCGTGCCGTCTCCGTGCGGCGGCGGAGGTCGAGGCTCTCCTCGCGGATCGCGTTGTTGCGCTCCGAGAGATTCGCGATGAGCGTCGTGAGCGACGTCGGTGTCTCGAGCTGCAGGCTGCGCGAGTACACCTCCTGCGCCTGGATCTGCGTGACCGCGAGCACGCCGAGGAACAGCGCGACCACCGTGACGGCGATGACGCCGGCATTCGACTTCATCGCGGGTTCGCATACCGGACATTGAGCGCGCCGCGGTACGGCGGTATGCGCAGGCCGCTCGCGCGGCTCACGCGGAAGCCCAGACCGTAGACGTCGCGGCGCTGCTTGATGTCTCGGAGCTGCGTCGGATCGTCGTACGTCGCGAGCAGCTCGTTCTGCGGGCCGATGACGACGACGGAGAACGGCGGCGACATGAGTGTGCCGTTCACCATGATCGTGGAGCCGACGCAATAGATGCTGGAGGAGCCGACGATGCGCTCGTCATTCACGGCGATGGCCGTCGCGCCGCCGCGCCAGGCCTGATTGACGATGTCGGTGAGGTCGGTGTTGTGACAGATCGACTTCTCGATGTCCTTTGCGGCGACCGCGCCGCGCGCGTCGTCCAAGGTGATGATGACGCCGTCGCCGGTGCGCTCGTTCAGTCCTGCGACCGTCTTCAGCTCGTCGATGCGTGCCTGCAGCTCCTTGGCCGCGTCGCTTTGGGTCGACGCGCTTGCCTGGATCTGGTCGAGCTCGGCGCGCAGGTCGGCGAGCTGCACCTTCAGCGTGTTCTGCTCGTTCTGCAGAGTCTTCGCCGCGTCGAGCAGCGGGGTGTTGTACCGGACGGTCAGCTCGTTGCGCTCGGACTGCGTCCGCCACTGGACGCTGACCAGCAAGCCAAAGAGCACCGCCGGAAGCAGGAGCACCAGCGAGTGGCTGAGGCGGGTGCGCTCGGGGGAGGGCGTTGTCGTCACATGAAAAGTGTCACACACCTCTCAGCGGCAGCCCGCCTACAAGGGGGTCCCCCACAGGGGTGATGGCACGGGAGGGCTTGGACCGCCAGATTCATAGCGGGGTGTTGGGATGAATGTCATGGCTTTGCGCACGGAGCGTCCGTCCGCCAGTTCGGACGAATGCTCCCTGTGCAACGCGCCCCACCCCAAGAGCGACGAGCCCGCGAGCCCTGTCAAACAGCGAACCGATCTGCTCCCCTGGGCGGTCGTCTCGACCGCCGCGGTGGTCATCACGCTCATGGGTGCAGGTCCGGAACGCTGGTTCGGTGTGGGCGCGGTGAGCGGACTCCTCGCTGGTATCGCATGCGCGTGGGTCAGCTTCCAGGCCGCTCGCCGCAACCGCGGCGCAGCCCACGTCCGGGAGCTGACCTCGCTATCGGAGGACGCGGACTCTCGCGTCCAGAGCGTGATCAAGCAGTTCGAATGGGCTGTCAGCGACGTCGTGAAGCTCAAGCGCGACGCCGAGCGCGCCCAGGGCGCTGCTGACGCACTCATGGAGCGCTCCCGCGAGCGCGAGCGCTACGTCAAGAAGCTGGAGCGTCAGATCTTCGAGCTGCGTGAGCAGGTCGCGCATCACCCGCAGCCAGTGTCCACTGCGCCCGAGAACCTGTTCGAAGGTCCCGACGCGAGCCACGTTCCGTTCCGGTGGGCACTTCATATCGACGGCAGCAAGGCGACCCTCGAGCTCGAGACCGGCGTCACGTTGGATCGACCGTCGCGTGTGCGGATCGTCGACCGTGATGGCCAGGTCAGCGCGGTGAGCGGTGTGCCGGTCCTGCTCGCGGACGGCGGCTACGGTTTCACCGTCGAGGAGCCGCCCATCGATCTCGTGACCGACCTCGACGCGCGACGCCAGCCGAACTACCTCATCGAGGCGCTCGTGCAATACGAATGGAAGCCGACGCGCCTTGAGGACTCCGGCCGCCGGACCCGCATCGTCGCCGACAACCAGGGCCGCTTCTACCGGGTGGCTGACGCCGCCGATGCCGCCCAGATGTTCGCCTCCGAGCCACGCCGCGCGAACCTCAACTGACCCGGAATTCCACCCCCTCCCAAGCGCGTTGTGCCAGCGATGGCTAACGCGCGCCCGCAGGGTTTCAACGACCGGATCATCGAAGACTTTCGTGCCCACGCGGGCCAGCCTTCCTGGTACCACAACCTTCGGGCTCATCCCGAGGTGACCGTCGAGCTCGGCCCGGACACGTTCCGCGCGCGCGCTGCGGTGGCCGATGACGCGGAGCGTCGCAGGCTCTACGACCAGCACGCGGCGAAGATGCCCGCGTTCGCCGACTACGAGAGGAAGACCACTCGCAAGATCCCGGTGGTGGTGCTCGAGCTCATCTAGGGGCTGGCCGGAATCGAACCGGCGACGCCCGCCTTAGGACGGCGGCGCTCTATCCACTGAGCTACAGCCCCGGATGCGGCGTACCCAACTAAAGCGTACCTAGTCAGCGGGCGATGGCATGACACACTTGAGAGGACACCCTTGTGGCGGTTCGCCAAGGTGCCTCCGCGACAGCGGGAGCCAGGGTGATGCCCAAACAGCAAACGAGGTACGCCATCAATCCATCCTTCGTCTGGATCACGGCCCGAGATGGGAGCGTTCACGCCACTCGCCCACCGATCATCGCCGACGGACAAGTGATGCTCTGCGGGCACTCCTACGACCGCCGTGACCTCCGGATCAGGATCCAAGCTGCGGTCGGGCTGGCCCCAGCGGGCGCATGCGTGTCGTGCGGCGAGCTCGTCGCCGCGGCCCTGGGCGAGACCGAAGTGCCGGCGCGCGTCGAGCGCGAGCGAAAGCCCCCCTTGTGGCCGTGACGCAACTGCCCGACGAAGAGGCGACCCGCGTACTGAATAGCTTCCAGCGCGATGCCCGCGCGATGCTCGAGCAGCTGCTGCCGGCGTTGCGGCAGCGCGGCCTTTACCCGGACGCCTCCGTGGATGGCTGGGGCGACTCACGCGGCGGACGCGGCATCGCATCGACGGTCGTGCTCACCTCGCCAAAATGGCTCAAGCCGACTGATCGGACGAAACAGCTCGCACGCCTCCGCCTTCAGCTGAGCGAGTCAAACGCGTGGACGGTCATCGTTTCCGTCGTGGCTCAGCCCGACCAGTTGCACACTTGGCCGCCGTCCGCCGAAGCCGAGTGGTGGACGGACCTACGCGAACGTATCCGCGCGCAGATCATGGAGTACCACGACACGAAGGCAGCTCCCCCGGTCTAACGCGCACGTCTTGAACTGCGGCGTGGGCGAAGCCCACACGCCCAGCAGATGAGAGCTGCGAAGCGGCTCGATTACAATCGGCCTGTTTCCAGCGGGGTGTGGCGCAGCTTGGTAGCGCGCAGCGTTCGGGACGCTGAGGCCGAGGGTTCGAGTCCCTCCACCCCGACCGCGGACTCTCCCACTACTGTCCCCACGATGACTGCCGACTGGTCACTCGACGTGGCCATCGCTCCCGACGGCGCACTCCATCACCTCGCCGCGGCGATCAACCAGCGACCCAAGCGCGCATTCGGTGTCCTGAAGACGCAGAAAGAGTTCGTCGGAGGCGTGGCCGGCGATTTCTTCGAGATCTGGGAACGCAGTCAACGTGCGGTGCACGCGGTCGGGGGGGGGGCGCCCCAAACCCGGGGGGCGCGC
>JANNUM010000347.1:0-2697 GCA_031395235.1 Chloroflexota bacterium | reverse complement strand
CCAGTTCACCAGCGACACCACAAGCGGATAGCGCGTGTCACCCGCGCCGCGCAACGCGCCACTGAGCGCGAAGATCAGAGCCTGCGCCGGCTGACCGATGCCGACGACCGCGAGCGCGCCGACGCCGGCGATCACGACGGCGCCGGAGATCGTGAAGATGCCGAGCAGCAGGCTCGGCAGCAGTAAGAAAGCGATGCCCGCGGCGGTCGCCCACGCCAGCGCCATGCCCGCCGCCGCCCAGCCGGCGCGGCGCGCGCGCTCCGGATCGCCCATGCCCAGGGCCTGCCCCACGAGCGCGCTCGCGGCCATGGAGAACCCGATGCACGGAAAGAACGAGAACGTCTCGATCTGGCTGATGATCTGATGCGCCGCGACGTCCTCGGTGCTGAGGCGGAACACCAGGCCCGACAGCGCGAGGATCCCGACGCTGAAGGTGGCGCTCTCCGCCGCGGAGGGCAGGCCGATGCCGAGCAGCAGCCGGATCGTCGCGCGGCTCAGGTGCCACGGTCCGCCGGCGATGCTGAGACCCGCGACGCCGCGCCACAACAGCGCGAGCATCGCGCACATTCCGAGCACCCAGGCGATCGACGACGCGTACGCCGAGCCCATCGGCCCGATCCCAAGCACGACGATGAAGACGTACGCGAGGGCAACGCTGAGGACGACGCCGGCGATGCTGAGGAACATCGGCGTGCGCGTGTCGCCGGCGGCGCGCATCGCCGACGTACCGATGAGCCAGACCGTGGCAGCGCCGCTCGCGGCGCCGACCACGGCGAGGAACGGCGCTCCGATGGCGACGATCGCCTCGTCCGCGCCGAGCAGACGTAGCAGCGGTGCGGAGAACAGCACGAAGAACGCGCCGAACAGCACGCCGGCGATCGCGCCGAGCAACAGCGACTGTCGCGTCGCGTCCGCAGCCTCGGCCACGCGCCCTTGGCCCATGCGGCGGCTCACGACCGCGATCGTTCCGATGACAAGCGAGCGCCATACCGGGAACATCAGGATCAGGAAGCTCCCCGCGGCCCCGACGCCGGCGGTGGCCGTCGCCCCAAGCTGTCCCACGAAGGCGAACACGGCCGCGGTGCCGAGCGCGCTGAGCGACTGCTCGATGATGCCGGGCCAGGCGAGCTCGAGCGCAGCGCGGCTCGGAGAAAGCCGCGCGAGCTCCGCCGCTCGTGCGCTGGGTGCCGGTGCTTCTTCTACCTCGACCGAATCGGCCTGCTGGATGCTCACGCCGTGACGATCACGCCCTGACCCTCGGTCACCTCTCCGATCCGCACCGCCGACACGCCCTGTGCGGTGCGCGCTCGCTCCCAGGCGTCCGCATGCGCAGCGGGCACCCCGATGAGCAGGCCGCCCGACGTCTGCGGGTCGAGCAACAACGTTTGCAGCACATCGTCGACGCCGTCGAAGCGAACCCGTCCGCCCGCGAGGAAGTGGGCCCGGTTGCGCTCCAGGCCACCGAAGCTCGCGCCCCGCGCGTGCTCGGGCGCGCCGGGCAGCAGCGGCACGAGGCCGGCGCTGATGCGGACGCTGACGCGCGACTGCTCGGCCATCTCGTGCGCGTGACCGACGAGCGCGAAGCCGGTCACGTCCGTCGCCGCGTGCACGCCGGCCTCGACCGCCGCGCGCGCGGCGCCGCGGTTCAGCGCCACCATCGAGGCGACGACTGACGCGAGATCCTCCGGCGCGAGCGCGCCGTTCTTGTGCGCCGTCGTGAGGACGCCGGTGCCGATCGGTTTCGTGAGCCAGAGCGCGTCACCGACGCGGAGCGCGTTCTTGCGCAGGATCTTTTCGGGGTGCACGCGGCCCGTCACGGCGAGGCCGTACTTCGGCTCGCGGTCGATCACGGTGTGGCCGCCCGCGATGACGCCACCCGCTTCGCGCACCTTGTCGACGCCGCCGCGGAAGAGCGACTCGAGCTGCTCGAGCGATAGGTCCTCGGGCCACGCCGCGATCTGCAGCGCGAAGAGGACCTCGCCGCCCATCGCAAAGACGTCGGACATCGCATTCGCCGCTCCGATCGCACCTGACGCGTATGCGTCGTCGACGATCGGGGGAAAGAAGTCGAGGGTCTCCACGATGGCTACATCCGGCGCGACGAGATACACCGCTGCATCGTCGCTCGGCACGAGGCCGACGAGCAGCTCCGCGGGGCTCGGCTGTTGCTGCAGAGGGCGCAGGACCTGCGCCAGTGGGCCGGGGCCCAGCTTCGCGCCTCAGCCGGCGCAGGTCGCGAGCGTCGTGAGGCGGACCTCTTCGCGTGTGAACACGTTGTTCAGTCTAGGCAGGAACGACTCAGGGCAACGCCGCGGGAGCGCGGATGGTCGTGTACCACACGCCCACCGCCAGAGCGATCAGCAGGGCCGCGAGCGCGAGGTACTGGACGGACTGTCCGCGGCGGATGATGACCACGAGCAGCAGCACAGCCGCTCCGGTCACGAGCGCGAGGTCGAGCAGGAGGAAGATCCCAAGCGCGTTCAGATGACGTTGTGCTCCTTGATCAGGTCGCCGCGGCGGAACCGATCGTACGCGAGTGGGGTGACGTCGAGCGAGGTCCGGCCATCCACGATCAGCTGCGCGATCGCTTCGCCCGCCGCCGGCGCGTGCATGATGCCGTGCCCGGAGAATCCCGTCGCGCATAGGAAGCCGTCGACGCCGGGGACCGCGCCGATGATCGGGTGCTTGTCCGGGGTG
>JANNUM010000325.1:0-2375 GCA_031395235.1 Chloroflexota bacterium | reverse complement strand
TCTCCTCGCCGGACGGGAAGTGGCGGGTCCACCAGCCCTCCTTCTCGGCGAGCTTGTTGCGCAGGCGAATGTTCGCGAACGTCCCGCGGATGAGCACCTCGTGGTTCCCGCGCCGCGTGCCGTACTGGTTGAAGTCGACCGGCTTCACGCCCTTTGAGATGAGGTACTGCCCCGCTGGGCTCGCGGCGGGGATCGCACCCGCCGGCGAGATGTGGTCGGTCGTTACCGAGTCGCCGACCGAGACGAGCACGCGCGCGCCGACGATGTCGGGGATCCTCGCCGGTGGCGCCGCCGAGAAGTTCTGGAAGAACGGCGGCTCCTGCACGTAGGTCGAGCTCGGGTCCCACTCGTAGGAGAGACCGGTCGGCGACGGCATCGTCTTCCAGAAGCGGTCGCCGTCGAAGATCTTTCCGTACTCGGTCGTGTACATCTCCTGCGTGATCGCCTTGCCCATGACCACGTTCACTTCTTCGGCTGTCGGCCACAGGTCTTTCAAGAAGACCGGCTCGCCGTTCTTGCCATTTCCGATCGGCTGGTCCTGCAGGTCAATATGCACCGTTCCGGCGAGCGCGAACGCGACGACGAGCGGCGGCGACGCGAGATAGCTCGACTTCACCAGCGGGTGTATGCGGCCCTCGAAGTTGCGGTTTCCGGAGAGGACGGAGACGACGTTGAGGTCGTGATCTTTGACGTCTTGCTCGATCTCGGGCGTCGCGAGCGGACCTGTGTTCCCGATGCAAACCGTGCATCCGAAGCCCACAAGGTAGAAACCCAGTTGCTCGAGATACGGTGTGAGTCCGGCTGCCTCGAGGTAGCGCGTCACCACGCGCGAGCCGGGTGCGAAGGTCGTCTTCACGTGCGGCTTGACCGCGAGGCCGCGCTCGATGGCTTTCTTCGCGAGAAGGCCGGCGGCGATCATCACCGACGGGTTCGAGGTGTTCGTGCAGCTCGTGATCGCGGCGATAACGACGGAGCCGTCACTCACTTGGAGATCACGCGGCTTTTCGGCGACCGCGGCTGTCGCGGCCGTCGCCGGCCGGACCATCGTCGGGGCCGCGTCGTTGATCGGCTTCGGCCCCTCGGTGTGGCCCGGCACCGTGATGCCCTTCGTGGGGTTCGGTCCGGTGAATGAGTCCCAGATCATCGGAAGATCGACGCGGTCTTGTGGCCGCTTCGGGCCAGCGACCGACGGTCGCACCGAGCCGAGGTCGACCTCGATGAGCTCGTCGAACCGCGGCGTGGGCGTGCCGTCCGAGCGGAACATGCCCTGCGCCTTCGTGTAGCGCTCGACGAGACCCGTGAGCTCGCGCGGTCGCCCGGTCTGCTCGAGATAGCGCAGCGTCTGGCCATCGACCGGGAAGAGCGCGCTCGTCGCACCGTACTCGGGGCACATGTTCGAGACGGTCGCGCGCTCGGCGACGGCGAGCGACGACAGGCCATCGCCCGCGAACTCGATGAACTTGTTCACGACACCTTTCTTGCGGAACAACTCCGTGAGCGTGAGCACCAGGTCGGTCGCCGTCGTGCCGACCGGCAACTGGCCCCTGAGCTGCACGCCGACGACGACCGGCCACGGGAGATACGTTGGCTGACCGAGCATCGCGGCTTCAGCCTCGATGCCCCCCACACCCCAACCGAGCACGCCGAGGCCGTTGATCATCGTGGTGTGCGAGTCGGCGCCGAAGAGCGTGTCGGGCATCGCGACGCCGTCGCGCACGACGACGACCTGCGCGAGCCGCTCGAGGTTCACCTGATGGCAGATGCCCGCGCCGGGCGGGACGACGCGGAAGGTCTTGAAGGCCTGGCCGGCCCAGCGGAGCAATGCGTAACGCTCGCGGTTGCGCTCGTACTCGCGCTCGAGGTTGCGTTCGTAGACGTCCTTTGCGCCGAAGAAATCGGCCTGGACCGAGTGGTCGATGATCAAGTCGACCGGGATGAGGGGCTCGATCCTCGCGGGGTCCTTGCCCGCGCGCTGCATCGCGGCGCGCATCGCCGCTAGGTCGACCGCAGCGGGGACGCCGGTGTAGTCCTGCAGCAGGATGCGCGACGGGCGGAAGGGGACCGTCGCGTCCGCGGGCGGGGGCGTTGGGTAGTTCGCGAGCGCGATCGCGTCGCGCTGGGTCGCGTCGCCGTTCGCGGCCGCCCGAAGCACGCCTTCCAGCAGGATCTTCACCGTCATCGGCAGGTGCGACACGTCGCCCACCTGCGACAGCGGGAAGTACCGGAGCTGCGTGTCGGGCAGAGCGGCGCTCTTGAGCTCGGTCATGACAGTAGATCCTTCACCAGGTCGCGTTCCTTCTCGAGCTCCGCGATGGTCGCGGCGAGCTTCTCTGTCGCGAATCGGTCGAGCTTCACGTCACGCACGATCTCGTATC
>JANNUM010000308.1:0-6864 GCA_031395235.1 Chloroflexota bacterium | reverse complement strand
TTCACGTCGGGCCGCTCGTCGTTGTCGACGCGGACCGGAACGTAGCGGTCGTTGATGACGTCGATGATGTCGGGGGCGCTGTAGCTGGTCTCGTCCATGACGTGACACCAGTGACACCACACCGCGCTGATCGCGAGCAGTACGGGTTTGCTCTGTTCGCGCGCCTCGGCGAACGCGGCGTCACCCCAGCTCCGCCAGTTGATCTCGTTGGCACGGTTCGGCCGGGGCGAGAAACGGAACTCGCTCACTCGGGGATCTCGTCCAGCTCGATCTTGTTCCCGAACGGATCGAACACGTATCAGCGGCGCCAGCCTGGGATCGGCGTCGCTTCCTCGAACCGCGCGCCGCGCTCGCGCAAACGGTCGCGCATCGCCGCGAGATCGTCGATACGCAGCGCGAAATGCCGTCGAGGATGCAGACCGAGGTCGCTGTCCGCCGAAAGGTGCACGTGGCCGGGAGGCGCCGAGTACCAGATCCCTTCCCGGTCCGCGAGTGTCTCCGGACGACGGACCTCGGCAAGACCCAAGGCTTTTCCGTAGAAATCGCGTGCCTGTGCTTCCTGGCCAGGCGGGTAGAAGACCTGAGCGTGATGAAGCGAAATGGGCACGAAATCGAGTGTAGGTCGGCTATCATGTGGGTCAGACTGAACCGCCAAAAGGGGACGCACTGATGGCCATCGAACAACAGGAGACCGGCACCCAGATCGACCAGCCGGTCGTCACGATGACGGCGCGCGCGACGGACAAGCTCAAGGAAGTCATCGCGAAGCAAGGCCGCGCCGACCTCGCGCTCCGTGTGTATGTCACACCGGGCGGCTGCTCCGGCTTTTCCTACGGCATGACGTTCGCGGAAGGCCGCGAGCAGGACGACACGCTCGTCGAGCACGACGGCGTCCGCATCGTCGTCGACCCGATGAGCGCCATGTACCTCAAGGGCTCCGAGATCGACTTCGTGGATGCGCTCATGGGCGGCGGCTTCGCGCTTCGCAACCCGAACGCCGTTTCGAGCTGCGGCTGCGGTCAGTCGTTCAAGACGGCCGAGCAGAGCGGCACCGCGAAGGCCTGCCACCACTAATCGCCACGCGCGCGCTCGTCGTCATTGACATGATCGAGGACTTCGCTCGCGAGGGCGGCGCACTGTACTGCGGGCCCGGGGTGGGCCGGATCATCCCGGTCATCCAGCGCGAGCTCGAACGTGCGCGCGCCGCCCGCGAACCGGTCATCTACCTGACCGACAATCACCTGCCAGACGACGCCGAGTTCAAGGTCTTCCCGCCCCACGCCATTGTCGGCACGAAAGGCGCCGAGATCATCCCCGAGGTCGCGCCCGAGGAGACCGACGACGTGATCCCAAAGCGCCGCTACTCCGGCTTCTTCGGGACCGATCTCGACATCACGCTCCGGGAGCGCGAGATCGACACGCTGCGACTCGTGGGTGACTGCACGAACATCTGCGTCCTGTACACCGCCGCGGACGCGCGCAATCTCGGCTACGCCGTCGAGGTCGTGCGCGACGGCGTGACCTCATTCGACGAGGAAGCGCACCACGATGCGCTGCGCGAGCTGGAGAAGACACTGGGCGCGACGATCGTCTAGGTCGAGCTCGGCTCCAGCTGCAGCGCGGTCGTGAAAGACGCGTTCTTGACGAAGATGCTCACCACCGTCGTCACTTCAAAGAGTTGTTCGTTCGTCAAGCCGAGACCACGGAGCACCTCAGCGCGATAGAGCATCGAGAGCTTCGCATCGTTGACGACGCTGGTCGCGTAGGCGACGAGCTCTTTGTTCAGGCGGGAGACCTCGCCCTCGTGGATGGTGGCGACCTCACGGTCGAGCACGATCTTCGTGTACTTCGGATCGTTCGCCATATAGAGGAAATATCGCGGCACGCTCCCGAGCTTTTGCCGCACCTCGATGAGCACGGGTGAGGACGGGTCCTGGGCCCGCATCGGCGCGTTGTCGTTGAAGGCGGCGATGGCCTTCTCGAACACGTTGATGCTCGTGACATGCGCGACGGTGGCAGCGAGCTCGACGACCTGCCCACTGTCAAGTCCGTACTCGAGCTGAAGGCTGCGGGTCTGGGCGTAGAGCTCGTACGGCGCGGATTTGGCGGCGGCGACGGCCAGGCCGATCATGTGGTTCTGCAGATTGAGGAGCCCGCGCTTGGCCATGATGTGGGCGAGCTCCTGGTGTTCTCCGATGAGGATCGACGGCCGCAGACCGAGCGCCCGCGTCGACGCGGTCATGCTCGGCGCTTTCGAGATCTCGCGGATCATCGCGTCGACCTTCTTGACCATGTCGTTGTGCTGGGATTCCTCGGGCAGCTTGATCGTGGGCATTCGTCTCCTCCTCAGGCCTCCGGCGGAGTCTAGGGTCCGGTCACCGCCGCGCCGGGACCACGTTCACGGTGTGCGCGTCGCCCCCGTACGCCGGAAGCTCTTTCGAACGGATCGTGGGCTGCACGATCCGAGACCCTGTCGACGTGAAGTAGAGCTCGAACTCCAGCTCTCCGCTCGCATACGGTCCGAGATCGCCGACGCGGAACACAAGGCCATCGACGGTGTCTTCGGCGTCGCCCTCCAGGACTTTCGCGTCTTTCATGGGACGCAGGATGACAACGACGTCTGTCAGCACCGCATCACGTCCATTGGTGTAGCTCACGAGAACGTTGATGACGTTCGGCACACCCCCCGCCGCCGTCACCTCGACCGTGTCTTCTGCCAGCGTCGCGCCCGCGTAGAGCGCGGGGCCCTCCTCCTCCGGAGGATTGAGCACGTACTGGACGACCGCCGCTGCAATGAGAAGTCCGACCAGGATGAGGCCGCCAAGGAGCAGCCTGCGGCGCGCTAACGCGGGCGCGGGCGCGACGAGTGGCGCGGTCGCGACGGATGACGGCGGCGCGGACGTGACATGTGGAGCGGCTACGCGGGGCTCCGCCGCGGCTGCGCCGGACGGCTGCCGCACCGCCGCATCGATCGCCTTCACCAGATCCGCGGCCGTGCCGTAGCGGTCTTTCGGTGCCTTCGCCAGCCCGCGCAGCAGGACTTCCTCGGTCGCGGTGGAGAGCTGGGGATTGCGCTCGCGCGGCAGCGGCAGCGGCTTGTGCAGATGCGCGAGCAGCGTCGCGAGCGGCGTGTCTGCGCTGTACGGGACGGCGCCCACGAGCATCTCGTACGCGACGACCGCGAGCGCGTAGCGATCCGCTGCGGGACCCGCGCTCTCGCCGGCGGCCTGCTCGGGCGCCATGTACTCCGGTGTTCCCACGAGCGCGCCGGTCTGCGTGAGGCGCGGCAGCGATCCTTCCAGCATGCGCGCGAGGCCGAAGTCCGAGACGATGACGGTCCCGTCGCGCGCCACGAGCACGTTGGACGGCTTGATGTCCCGATGCACGACGTCGCGCGCGTGCGCGTAGTCGAGAGCGCTCGCGACCGGACCGAGCATCCGCACGGCGTAGTCCACTGGCAGCGGCTTTCCCAGCTGATCGGCGAGCGTGCCCCCGTCGACGAACTCCGTGACGATGTAGTAGACGCCGTTCTCGTTCCCGTAGTCGTAGACCGCGAGGATGTTCGGATGACGGAGCTTGGCGATCGTGACGGCCTCCGCGCGAAAACGCTCGCGGAACACATCGTCGTCGGCGAGGTGCGTCGGTAGGACCTTGATCGCGACGTTCCGAGCGAGCGCGGCATGATGCGCCTTGTACACCGTGGCCATCCCGCCGCGGCCGACCTGCTCGAGGATGCGGTACGGACCGATCGCGGTCCCCGCCGTGAGGGTCATGCGTCGATCCCGGTCACGCGATGCGCCTCAACGGTGGACGAACGACCTTTCACCGCGAGTGCCCCGAGCGCTGTCGAGTGGATGCCTGTGCCAGCGGCCGCGATCGTCGACGCGGAACACACCAGCTCGCCAGCGCCAGCGCCGCTCTGCAGGCGCGCGGCGATGTTCACCGTGTCGCCGATCGCCGTGTAGCTCATGAGCTGATCACTGCCGAGGTTGCCCACGACGGCCGCCCCGGTGTGCACGCCCACGCCGTAACGCAGCTCGGATCCGACGCGTGCGGCGGCGTCAAGAAGCGCGAGGCCACCGCGTACCGCCAGGCGCGCGTGCTCGGCCTGGGCCGACGGCGCGTTCCACAAGGCAAGGACGGCGTCGCCGATGAAACGGTCGACCGTCGCGCCTTCGCCGCGGAGCGCCGCGACCGCGGCGCCGTGGTACTTGAGCAAGAGGCCCATGACGTCCTCGGGCTCGAGCGACTCGGCGATTGTCGAGTAGCCCCGCACGTCCGCGTGCAGCACGCTGACCGTCTGGCGCCGGCCACCGAGGTCGAGGAACGACGGGCGTGCGTCGATCATCGACGCGAGGTCCGCGCCGACATAGCGGTTCAGGGCGTCGCGGAGGTGCCGCTCCTTGCCGGCGTGCGCTTCGGCCGCGCGCGTCGCCGTGACCGCCTCGCTGCGATCGTCCGCCGCGAAGATGATGCCGACGAACTTCCCATCGGCATCGAGGAGCGGTCCGGCATTCGCGCGCAGGGTCGCGCGACGACCACCCGGCAGCGTCGCCTCGACCAGCTGCGGCGCGCGCGCGCTTCCTGTGCGCGAGACACGGAGGAAGAGCGGCACGACACGGTCCGCGAGCGACGGGCCGAAGACTTCGGTGTACGGGCGGCCCACCGTCTCGGCGAGGTTGGTGCCGAGCAGGGCCTCCGCCGGCGCGTTCATGGCGACGATCCGCCCTTCGTCGTCCATCGCGACGACCGCCGATGGGCTGAAATGCGACCAATCGAGAACTGCGCGGGCAGCGTCCGCCACGCCCCCTCCCTCATCCGGATCCCCGGGCGCGCTCACTCTAGGTGCTGCCCGCACGACACCCAAGCTGGTTTGCGCCGTGGACGTACTATCCTGCGTACGCGTATGGCGGGGAATACGGGGAACCTTCGTCCCGTGCCGGCGGTCGAGAAGACCGCACGCATACTGCGCGCGCTCGCTGACGGCGGGCGGCCGCAGGGCATCTCCGAGCTGGCGCGGGCGCTGAGCGTTTCCAAGGGCACGCTGCGCGACATCCTCCTCACCCTGGACGCGCACGGCTTCGTCGTCCGCGACGCCGACACGCGCTTCCGTCTCGGGCCGGAGCTGCGCGCTCTAGCCGACGCGAGCTCCCCCGATCTGCGCGCGCTCGCGCAGCCGCACCTGGTGAGCCTGATGGAGACGTTCGGCGAGACGGCGGTGCTCGGCGTGGTCCACGACGGCAAGCTCGAGATCGCCGCGCACGCGGAGCCCACGACGGGGCTGCATATGAGCGCTCCGCTCGGTCGACGGCTGATGCTCGACGCGGGCGCGCACGGCAAGGTCCTGCTGCACGGCGACGCGATCGGCTATGACGACCAGGAGCTCTTCCGCGGCGTGCGCGCCGTCGCCGCTGCGGTGACCGACGCGCGCGGCCGGCGCATCGGCGTCGTCATGGTCGTCGGCTTCAAGGAGCGCGTCGACCTGCGAACGCTGCGGCGCATCGGCGAGCGCTGCGCGAGTGCGGCCGCGGCGTTGTCGCGCCGTATCGGCTCGCCCGCGCGCGACGAGTCCGTGAGCGCGTGACGAAGTCGCTCACCACGCTGCGCGTCAACGGCGAGACGCACACCGTTGCCGCTGAGCCGCACCACACCCTGCTCGAGGTGCTGCGGGAGGAGCTGGGACTGACCGGGACCAAGCACGGGTGCGAGCTCGGCGAGTGCGGCGCATGCACGGTCCTCGTCGACGGCCAGCAGATGCTTTCCTGCCTCGTGCTTCCGCAGCAGATCGGCCTGGCGGAAGTGACGACAGTTGAAGGGCTCGCGAAGGGCCCGGAGCTGCATCCGCTACAGACCGCTTTCGCCGAAGAGGGCGCCGCGCAGTGCGGCTACTGCACGCCCGGCATGCTGCTCTCGGCGAAGGCGCTCCTCGACGCGCATCCGCATCCGACGCGCGAGCAGATGGCGGAGGCGATCAGCGGCAATCTCTGCCGCTGCACCGGCTACACCTCGATCTACGAGGCGATCGAAAGAGCAAGTCGAGCGACATGAGCGAGTTCTCGATCGTCGGACGCCGCCTCCCAAAAGTGAACGCGTGGGCGCACCTCACGGGGACGGCACTTTACGCGGACGACATCCGCCTGCCGCGCATGCTGTACGGACGCCTCCTGCGCTCCACGCAGCCTCACGCGCGCATCAAGCGTCTCGACGTTTCGCGCGCGCTCGCACATCCCGGTGTCGTCGCGATCGTCACCGGCGCCGACATGCCCGAGAAGATGGGGATCATGCCGTCCACGCAGGACGAAACGGCGCTCGCCGTAGACAAGGTGCGCTACGTCGGCGAGCCCGTTGCGGCCGTCGCGGCGCTCGACGAGGACACCGCCTTCGAGGCGCTCTCCCTCATCGACGTCGCCTACGAGCCGCTCGAGCCGATCTTCACCATCGAGGAGGCGCTCGAGCGCGAGGACGTCAAGATCCACGAGGAGTCGCGCCGCGCGAACGTCTTCAAAGAGGTCCACCTCGCGTTCGGCGATCTTTACGCCGGCTTCGCCGCGGCGGATCTGGTCCGCGACGACTGGTCCTTCTTCGAAGGCAACACGCACGCGCCGATCGAGACGCACTCGTGCGTCGCCTCGTTCGACGGTGATGGGAAGCTGACGCTCTGGACCGCGACGCAGGTCCCCCACTACGTCCATCGCGAGCTCGAGAAGGTGCTCGGGCTGCCCCGCTCGCGCATCCGCGTCATCGCGACGCCGAACGGCGGCGCGTTCGGCGGGAAGAGCGATCCGTTCGCGAACGAGTTCGCGGCGTGCCTCCTCTCGATGCGGACGAAACGCCCGGTGAAGTTCACGCTCGACCGCGAGGAGG
>JANNUM010000267.1:0-1862 GCA_031395235.1 Chloroflexota bacterium | reverse complement strand
GGGCTCGCCGTCGGATGCGGGCCCGCAGGAAAGCGGCCGGCCGCAACGCTTGCCGCAAGTCAAGGGAACAGGGAGGACTGGAGATGACGCAGTACACGACGGAAAATCTTCGTACCGTAGCATTGGTGGGCCACGGCGCTTCCGGCAAGACGACGCTCGCCGAGGCGTTGCTTGCCAGGAGCGGCGCGCTGAGCGCCGCGGGAAGCGTGGAACGTGGCACCACCGTCAGCGACTTCGATCCGCTCGAAAAGATCTGGAAGCATTCGCTGCGCTCGTCGGTGCTGCACGTCGACACGGCGGGCACCCGTATTCACCTGATCGACACGCCCGGATTTCCCGACTTCATCGGGCAGGCCATCGGCGCGCTGGATGCGGTCGAGACCGCGGCGGTGGTGGTCAATGCGCAGTCGGGCGTGGAGATGATCACTTCGCGGATGATGGAATGGGCGGGCAAGCGCAAGCTCTGCCGCCTGATCATCGTCAACAAGATCGACGCCGAGAATGTCGATCCGCAGCGCATTCTCACCGAGATTCAGCAGGCGTTCGGCAGGGAATGCCTGCCGATCAACCTGCCGGCGGCGGGGGGCAGCAAGGTCGTCGACTGTTTTTTCAATCCCGCGGGCGAAGCCGACTTTTCATCGGTGGCGCTGGCCCACCAGGCGCTCATCGATCAGGTGGTCGAAGTCGACGAGGTGTTGATGGCGCAGTACCTGGAGCAGGGCGAGGAGATCTCGCCCGAGCAGCTGCATGCACCGTTCGAGAAGGCGCTGCGCGAAGGCCACCTGGTGCCGGTGTGTTTCGTGTCGGCGCGCACCGGTGCCGGCCTGGCCGAACTGATGGACGTGTTGGTCAAGCTCGCGCCGAATCCGCTCGAAGGCAATCCGCCGCTGTTCGCGAAGGGTGACGCCGCAGCGGCGGAGTCGTTCGCGAGCGAGCCGGACCCGCGCAAGCACGTGCTCGCGCACGTGTTCAAGGTGGTGATCGACCCGTTCGTCGGCAAGCTAGGCGTCTTCCGCGTCCACCAGGGGACGCTGACCCGCGACACTCAGCTCTACATCGGCGACAACCGCAAGCCGTTTAAGGTCGGCCACCTGTTCCTGCTGCAGGGCGCGAAGCACGTCGAGATCGACCGCGCGGGTCCCGGTGACATCGCCGCGGTCGCCAAGGTCGACGAGATCGAGTTCGACGCCGTGCTCCACGACTCCCATGACGAGGACGAGATCCGCATGCAGCCGCTCGAGTTTCCACGGCCCATGCACGGCGTGGCGATCACGCCGAAAAAGCGCGGCGACGAGCAGCGGATCTCCGACGTGCTGCACCGGATGGTGGCCGAGGACCCGACCCTGGTCGTCGAGCAGGATCCTCACTACAACGAGACCGTGCTGCGGGCGCTGGGCGACCTGCACCTGCGCTCGGTGCTGGAGCGCATGGCCTCGCAGTACAAGCTGGAGATCGACACCCGGCCGCCGCGCATACCGTATCGCGAGACCATCGCCGGCCACGCCGAATCGACCCATCGCCACAAGAAGCAGACCGGCGGCGCGGGCCAGTTCGGCGAAGTCTCGCTGCGGGTCGAGCCAATGCCGCGCGGCACCGGATTCGACTTCGTCGACGCGACCAAGGGCGGCGTGATCCCGCACCAGTTCATGCCCGCGGTGCGAAAGGGGGTCGAGCAGGTGCTGGAGCACGGCGCGATCGCCGGCTACCCGATGCAGGACATCCGCGTGACCGTGTTTGACGGCAAGCACCACGCGGTCGACTCGAAGGAAATCGCCTTCATCACCGCCGGCCGGAAGGCGTTCATGGCCGCAGTTCGCGCGGCGCGGCCAATCGTCGTCGAGCCGATCGTCGATGTGCAGATC
>JANNUM010000215.1:0-3844 GCA_031395235.1 Chloroflexota bacterium | reverse complement strand
GAGCGTCGGCCGTCCGACGATCCCCATCGCCCGCGTCACGGCGTCGTGCGCCGCGTCGACGAGCGCGTCGTCGGGCGCCGCGAGCAGCCGCTCGTCACGAACGGTCGCGCGGACCAGCACCGCGCCGGCCGGCGCGCGGCCCGGCCACTTCGCCGACGACCAGGTGCAGGCGGCGATCGCGAGCGCGCCCTCGGGCACCACGAAGCCATGCCCGGCGAGCGGCGCCGGCAACTGCGATGCAGCGTAGGCGAGCGACACGGCGGCGGTGCCGCGATACGTCAGCGTCCCGAGCGCGGCGCTCGCCAGGGGAACGAGATCCGCGAGGGCGCGCGCCGCCGCGGGCGCCGGGCACGCGACCACGACGATGTCGGCCGCGATCCGGGCGCCATCGTCGAGCCGGGCCACGTAGCGCGTTCCCGCGCGTTCCAGCGACGCGACGCCTGCGCCGAGCCGAACGTCCGCGGCAAGGCGCGCGACGATGGCGTCGACGAGCGAGCCCATGCCGCGAGCGAGGGTCACCAGAAGCGGTCCTGACGCCGGGCCGGCCGCGCGGCGCGCGGCGAGGCCCGCGCGCACGAGGCTGCCGTACCGCCGCTCGGCCTCCCGAAGGCGCGGCATGAGGGCCAGGAGACTGAGCTCATCGATCCCAGCGCCGTACACGCCGCTGATGAGCGGGCCGGCGAGGCGATCGACGACCGCATCGCCGAACCGCCGGCGCAGGAACGCGCCGATGGATTCGTCCGGCGTGTCGCCGGACCGCCGTGAGGGCACGACGACCTCGAGCGCCGCACGCAGCTTCTCGCGCGGCGAGAAGAGGCCGCTCGTCGCGAATGGACGCACCCGCGTCGGGATGCCGAGCCCGGTCCCTTCGGGCACGGGCACGAGCCGCCCACCGTGCCAGACGAACACGTCGTGGGGCTCGAGCGGAGCGACGATCTCGGCATCGAGGCCGACCTCGCGGCAGAGCGCGAGCGCGGCCGGCCGTGCCGTGAGGAACGAGTCGGGTCCGCGCTCGACGATGAAGCCGTCGCCGCGCTCCGTGGCGATCTTCCCCCCGAGCCGCGGCGCGGCGTCGACGAGAGTGACGTCGAGGCCGGCGCGCGCGAACGCGTGCGCGGCCGCGAGGCCGGCGATCCCGCCGCCCACGACGAGCGCTCTCACGCCGAGGCTCCCCACGCCGTCGCGTCCGCGGGCGGGACGTACGGGCACAGCGGATCGCTCTCGAGCGGGTCGCCGAGATGCGCGTAGGCCCGCGCCCGGGAGCCGCCGCAGATCGCGCTGAACGGGCAGCGCCCGCACTTTCCCTTCAGCTGCCTCGGGTCGCGGAGCCGCACGAAGAGCTCGTGCGACCGGTAGATCTCCGGCAGCGCCGTCGCGCGGACGTTGCCGCACGCGATCGGGAGGAACCCCGACGGATGGACGGTGCCGTCGTGCGCGACGAAGACGATCCCGTTGCCGTCGCGCACGCCGAAGCCACGGCCGATCGGCGAGCGCTCGATCGCTTCGCGATCGAGCCCGGCGCCGAGCATCCGGCGCAGGGCAACGCGGCGGTAGTGCATCGCCTCCGTCGTCTTGATCGGGAAGGGGGAGGTGGGCGCGAGGTCGAGGAGCCAGCGAAAGAGCCGCTCGGAGCGCGCGGGCGCGATCTCGCGCAGCGCGGCGCCGCGGCCGACGCCGATGAGGAAGAACAGGCTCCAGCGCAGGATGTCGAGCTCTCGCAGGAGCGCGTGGATCGCCGGGAGATCGTCGACCGTCTCGCTCGTCACGAGCGTGTTGACCTGGAGCGGCAGCCCGGCCGCGCGGATCCAGCGCGCCGCGCGCAGCGTCGTCTCGAAGGTGCCCGGCACACCGCGGAAGCCGTCGTGCCGCGCCGCGCTCGAGCCGTCGAGGCTCAGCGACATGGACTGCGTCCCGGCGTCCTTCAGCGCCGCGAGGATCTCGGGCACCAGGTCGGCCGTGGCGCTCGGGGCGACCGACGACCCGACGCCGCGGGCGGTCGCTGCGTGCACGAGGTGGACGAGGTCGGGCCGCCTGATCGGGTCCCCGCCGGTGAAGACCAGGTGCGGGTACGGGCGGCCGAAGGCGACGATCTGGTCGAGCAGCGCCTCGCCCTCCGCGGTGTCGAGCTCCTCCGCGCTGCGCGAGCGGATCGCCTCGGCCCGGCAGTGGCGGCACGCGAGGCCGCAGGCGCGGGTCATCTCCCAGTACACGAGCATCGGCGCGCGGTCGTACACGTAGGCGGCCGCGCGGACGGACCCGAGCGGTGCGGGGACGGCGCTCACGCGCTCACCGGCCGCGCGAGCTTCGCCGCGACGAGGTCGGCGAGGCCCGCGATGAAGGTCGGATCGTCGTTCATCGCCCGCGCGCGCTCGAGGCGGACGCCGAGCTCGCGCGCGATGGCCTGGGCCTCGATGTCGATGTCGTAGAGGACCTCGAGATGGTCCGCGACGAAGCCGACGGGCGAGACGACGATCTCGCGCGCGCCCGCCGCGGCGACGCGGCGGATCTCCGCGCCGAGCTCCGGCCCGATCCAGGTCTCGCCGGTGCGGCCGGCGCTCTGGAAGGCGACATCGCAGCGGCTGAGGCCGAGTCGCTCGGCGACCAGGGCCGCGGTCGACGCGACCTCGCGGGCATACGGGTCGCCGCCGTGCGCGATCCGCCCGGGCAGGCTGTGCGCGGTGAAGAAGACGTGGACCCGCGCGGGCTCGGGGAACCGCGCGAGCGCCTCGGCGGTCGATGCGGCGAGCGCGTCGATCAGCCGCGGCTCATCGTGCCAGGTCTCGACGAAGGAGAACCGCGGCGCGCCGGCACCGAGCGATGCCACCGCATCCTCCACCGCGCGGATGTAGGTCTGGGCGTTGAACGTGGAATGCTGCGGCGCCAGCGCGAGCGCGACGGCACGCCCGATGCCGTCGCCCGCCATGCGACGCACGACGTCTCGCACGAACGGCGCGATGTGCTTCATTCCGGCGTAGACGGCGGCGTCGATCCCGCGGCGCCCGAGCTCGGCCGCGAGCGCGGCGCGCTGCCGCTCGACGATGCGCGAGAGCGGCGAGCCGCCGCCGATCGCCCGGTACCGAGCGACGAGCTCGGCAAGCAGCGCCGGTGGTGGCGGACTCCCCCGGCGGATGTCGAGGTAGTAGGCCTCCACCTGGTCGAGCCGCTCCGGTGCGCCGTACGCCATGAGCAGCACGCCGTCGCGGGAAACGGTTCGCATCTCCGTCCGCGCCGCTGCCTGCGCGCCCGGCGGACGCGCGAAGCGAGCGGCGGGCGACGGCCGATGCGTGACCGGCAGACTATGGGTGAGTCCCGGCCGGGAAGAACGGGCCATTCGCTCCTATTAATCGCGTCAGACGTCCCGAGCCTGGGGAAAGTGACCCACCGAAGGAGCATCCGGGTGACCGCTTCGAACGAGCGCCCGCTGCTGCGCGGCTACCTCCACGCCGGGGCCGCGATCGTCGCGGCGCTGGGTGGAACGTACCTCGTCGTGCTGTCGAGCGGTGATCTGCCACGGCAGTTGTCGATGCTCGTGTACGGCGTCGGCCTGACGGGGCTCTTCGCCGTCAGCGCCGTCTACCACGTGCACACCTGGGCGCCAGCGCGTCGGGCGATCCTGCGGCGGATCGACCACGCGAACATCTTCGTGCTGATCGCCGCGACCTACACCCCGCTCGCGTTCAACGTGCTGTCCGGATGGTGGCGGGTCGGCGTCCTCGGCGCGGTGTGGGGCGCGGCCCTCGTCGGAATTGGGACCGCGGTCGCCGGCGTGCAGCTCCGCCGCTGGGCGCGCGCGGGCCTGTACGTGGGGATGGGGTGGATCGCTCTGGCGGCCGTCGGGCAGATC
>JANNUM010000201.1:0-3277 GCA_031395235.1 Chloroflexota bacterium | reverse complement strand
GGGCTGGATCGTCGCCGTGTAGAAGGGGTGCGCCAGGCGGATCGAGTAGTCCGGTAGCAGCCAATGAGGGCTGAGGCTCTTCTCCCACAGCAGCATGTGGGCGATGAACCCGTCGGGCTGTGCGCCCTGCATGAGGCAACGGATCTCCTGCTTCGAGAGTTCGGGATCGACGTGGAGGAGCGCGATCGCGTGGAACGCGCTGTCCCAGAACCACTGGAACGGGTAGTGCGTCGGCGACGGGCAGACGAAGTCGAAGGGCTTGCCCTCCCACTCGGAGACGCCTCGGCGGCGGTTGGACGCGAGCACCCGCCGGGCTTCTGCGGCGACGCGACGAGAGCGCGCGGGATCGAGAGCGTTCGGGTCTGTCACGGTCTGCGCTTCTCCGAGACACTCTCCCCTAGACCATTTCGCGCGATGACGTCACGATACCAGGCCGCGCTGAGGCGCGGCGCGCGTCGCAGTGTCGCACGGTCCACATGAACGAGCCCGAACCGCTTCGCGTAACCCTCTGCCCACTCGAAGTTGTCGAGCAGCGTCCAGACGAAGTAGCCGCCGACCGGATGGCCCTCTGTGATCGCCCGGTGGAGGGCGCGCAGATGAACGTCGAGATAGGCGACGCGCCGGTCGTCGCGGATGACGCCATCGGGTCCGAACGGGTCGTCGTACGCCGCACCATTCTCCGTGACGAACAGCTGTGGCGCGCCCGGGTAGCGATCACGGATCTCCACGATCAGGTCGTGGAGTCCCTCGGGCGTGATCGGCCAGCCAGTGTCGGTGAGGTGACGGCGTGTGATCTCGCGCGCGCCGCTGACGCCCGGGTAGGTCAGGCCAAGCTCTGTGGTTCCGTTGGCCCTTTCGAGGATGACGTCGCTGTAGTAGTTGACGCCAAGCCAGTCGAGCGGCTCGCCGATCGCGGCGAGATCGCCCTCTCGGATCGGCAGGCCTCCAAAGTGCGAAAGGTCCGCGAGCACGTCGGGCGGGTAGGCGCCGTCGAGAAGCGGATCGAGAAAGATCCGGTTGCGCAGGCCATCGACCCGCCGGCGTGCATCGTCCTGATGGCGAGGCCGTGACCGAGCAGGAGATGGTGGACGGCGGCCACCGCCTTGGTGGGATCGCGGACTCCCGGCGCATGCACTCCCGACGCGTAACCGAGGAACGCGCTGCACCACGGCTCGTTGAGGGTCGTCCACCAGCGCACTTGGTCGTGCAGCGCCTCGAAGACGGTACTCGCGTAGTCCGCAAAGCGAACGGCGGTGTCGCGTACCGGCCAGCCTCCGGCGTTCTCGAGCGGCTGCGGCAGGTCCCAGTGATAGAGCGTCGCCATCGGATCGATGCCGGCCGCTCGGAGGGCATCGACGAGCCGCCGATAGAAGTCGAGCCCACGCTGTTCGATCGGGCCGCGTCCGTCGGGCATTACCCGCGGCCAAGCGATCGAAAAGCGGTACATCTGGATCCCGAGCCGCGCCATGAGCGCGATGTCCTCGCGAAAGCGCGCGTAATGGTCGGTGGCGACGTCGCCCGTGTCGCCGCCACGGATCGCCCCCGGACGTCGCACGAACGTGTCCCAGATCGACGTCCCTCGCCCGTCAGCGCGTGTTGCTCCTTCGATCTGGTACGCCGACGTCGCGACGCCCCATGCGAAACCGGGTGGGAACACGAGCGCCGTGCTCGCCCTCACGCCATCACGCGACGCACGGGGACTCCCGCAGCTACTTGATCGAGCCAGCGAGCAGGCCCTGGACAAAGTAGCGCTGCAGGCTGAAGAAGACGATCAGTGGGACGATCATCAGCAGGAAGGCGCCCGCCGCAAGTAGGTGCCACTCGGTGCCGTATTGGCTGAGCAGGTTCTGGATCGCCCGGGTCATCGGGAACTTGCTCGAGTCCTGGACGAAGACCAGAGCCATGAGGAGATCGTTCCAGACCCACAGGAACTGGAAGATGCCGTACGCGGCGAGGGCCGGCACCGATACCGGAACCACGACGGTCCGGAAGATCCGGAGGTCCGAGGCCCCGTCGATGCGCGCGGCTTCGATCATGTCGGGGGGCAGGGTGATGAAGAAGTTGCGCAACAGGAAGATCCCGAAGGGCAGCGCGAAGGCCGTGTGCGCGAGCCATACGGCCCCGTAGCCACGGGTCAGCTCGAGCCCGGGCAACAGCTCCCGAAACATCGTCAGCACCGGGATGAAGGCGACCTGCACCGGCACCATGAGGAGCGCAACGACGATCAGGAAGAGCGTGTCGCGGAACGGGAAGCGGATCCACGAGAACGCGTAGGCCGCCATGGCGCAGATCGCTAGCGGTAGCACTGTCGAGGGGACCGCGATGAAAAGGGTATTGATGAATGCCTGGAGCATGCCCTGCGCCTCAAGAACCTGGCGGTAGTTCTCGACCGTAAAGTGCAGTTGGGAGATGTCCCACCAGCCGGTGGACTGGATGTCCGAACGGGGCCGGTACGAGGTGATCAGCAACCCGATCGTCGGGACCAACCAGATGAGCGCGATGAGCCCGAGGAAGAAGTGGATCGCCCCGCGGTTCAGCGCTGCGACGATCCGCCCCGCAGGAGTCAGCGCCTCCGGCTGGACCGCGGGCCCCGCAAGGACGCTCACGTGACCGCCTGCGTGCGGAAGCGCCGCACGTTGAAGACCATGAGCGGGACGAGCAAGACGAGCATGACGACCGCCACCGCGGACCCGAAGCCGTACTGACCGGCTTCGAAGGCCTGCTGGAACATCGTGAAGGCGATCACCTGACTGGACTTGCCCGGCCCGCCGGCGGTCATCACGAAGATGAGATCGAAGAGCTTGATGACGTTGACGACGAGCGTGACCGCCAGCACCGACATGGGCAGGCTGACCATCGGCAGGATCATCCGGAAGAAGATCTGCCGCTCGGTGGCCCCTTCGACACGCGCCGACTCGATGATCTCGGCGGGGATGCCCTTCACCGCCGCCGAGAGGATGACGGTCGCGAAGCCGACGGAGCCCCAGATCCCGACTGCGATGACCGAGCCGTTGACGAGCTCCTGGTCCCCCAGCCAGGAGATCGGGGCCACGCCAAACGCGCCCAGCACGGCGTTGAGCAGGCCAAGGTTCGAGTCCGGCGAGTAGACGAACTTCCAAATGACGGCGAGGGCCGTTGCCGCGATCGCCATCGGCAGGAAGACGACCGCTTTGACGATCGGCTCATAGCGGACCCGAACCGCGATGACCGCGATGACAAGCCCAAGGAAGATGACGATGCTCGTGTAGAAGACGATCCAGAGGACGTTGTTCCAGAG
>JANNUM010000050.1:0-3953 GCA_031395235.1 Chloroflexota bacterium | reverse complement strand
CGCCGGAGCACGACGCTGTCAATGCTGCATCGCCGGCTGTTCGCGGAGGCGGCGCAGGTCGATGCCGAGCACCTCGCGCACGATCAGGCGGACCTCCTGCTGGCCGACCCACGTGCCGGTCGCGAGCTCGCGCGCGACCTGCTCAAGATCGATCGCACGCCGACGATCCGCGGTTGGCGTGGCCCGCTCGGCGTCCTCCTCGCGGACCACGATGCCTTCGTCGACACGCCGCGCACCGTCGTCGCGCTCACCGAGGCGGCGCCACAGACGGTCATCGAGCGATTCCCGGGTGGTCACGGCTGGACGCCGGCATACCGGGAGCATCAGCACGCGGCGCTGTCGCGCCTGGCTCCACAGCTTCGCGCGGCGATGGCCTGAGACGCGTGCAGCCGCGAGTCGAGAACGCCCTCGGCGAGGCGGAAGAGATCGTGCTGGTCACGCGCGGACGGAAGACCGGCCGTCCCCACGAAACGACGGTGTGGTGCGCGTACGAGGACGGCACGGTCTGGCTGCGTACCGACCACGATTCGGACTGGTATCGCAACCTCCGGCGCGACCCGCAGTGCCGGATCCGGGTCGGGACGACCGAGCTCCCTGCGGTGAGCGAGCCAATCGCCGACGAGGCGGCGGCGCTGCGACACGTGGTCGAGCTGTTCCGCGCCAAATACGGCGTGGAGTGGGTCTCGGACTGGTACGTCGAGCGCGGACGCGCGCCGGTACGGCTGCGCCTGGAGCGCTGACCGGTCCGGTCTATCCTCGAATCGTGCGCGTCGCGCTTCGCCTCGTATCGGTCATCGCGATGGCGCTCGGCGTCTCCGGCATGGCGTTCGCCGCGGACGACGCCCACACGGTCCTCGTCGGACACATCGAGGGCGTCATCAACCCGATCACCGCCCGATACGTCGATCGTCTGGTGGATGAGGGGGAGGAGCGGGGCGTCGCCGCGCTGGTCCTGGTCATCGATACGCCGGGCGGTCTCATCGGCTCGACCTACAAGATCACCGGACGGATGCTGAACGCGGGCGTGCCGATCGTGACCTACGTCGCGCCGTCAGGCGCGCATGCCGCGTCCGCGGGCACCTTTATCACGCTCGCCGGGCACGTCGCGGCGATGGCCCCGTCGACGAACATCGGCGCCGCGCACCCCGTCGATGGATCCGGCGGCACCATCGAAGGCGACCTGCGCGCCAAGGTGGAGAATGACGCCGCGGCGCAGATCATCAACATCGCCCGTGCGCGCGGGCACAACGCCCAGTGGGCCGAGGACGCGGTCCGCAAGAGCGTCAGCATCGGCGCCGAAGAGGCCGTCAGTCTCAAGGTCGTCGACCTCATGGCGACCGACGTGCGCGACCTCGTCGATCGCGTCGACGGCCGACAAGTTACGACGAGCCGCGGTGCCGTCACGCTCGCGACGAAAGGTGCGGCGCTCGAGGAGAGCGGTCCCAACCCGCTCGAAACGCTCCTGCACCTCATCGTCGACCCGCAGGTGGCCGTACTCCTGTTCACCATCGGAACGTACGGGATCATCTTCGAGCTCTCGAATCCGAGCCTCATCTTCCCGGGCGTCGTCGGCGTGATCGCGATCGTCCTCGCGCTGTTCGCGTTCGGCACGCTCGACGCGAACGCGGCCGGCATCGCGCTCATGATCTTCGCCGTCGCGCTGTTCGTCGCGGAGATCAAGATCGCGAGCCACGGCATTCTCACCGCCGGTGGGATCGCGGCCCTGCTGATCGGGACGATCATCATCTTCCCGCCGCTGCGGCCCACCTTCCCCGGTGTTCGCGCCACGGTCGACCCGATCGTTATCGCGGTGGTCGTCGGCCTGACCGGAGCGTTCTTCTTCGCGATCGCGCGTCTGGCGGTGCGGGCCCGCGGCGTCTTCAGTCCCACCGGTCCCGCGGTCCTGCTCGGCGCGACCGGAGTGGCTAGGAGCGACATCAACGCCAGCGGGATCGCGTTCGTCGGCGGCGAGGACTGGACCGCAGTAAGCGAGACCGGGCCGATCGCGGAAGGGAGTCCTGTCCGCGTGAAGCGCGTCGACGCGCTGCGTCTTATCGTCGAACGAGCGAAAGAGTTGCCTGAGAAAAGGGGAACGTCCTGATGGACCTGAGCCTAACCATTGCGATCTTCCTGGCTGTCGCGGCGATCATGCTCCTGCGCGCGGTGGTGCACATCGTGCCGCAGTACCAACGCCTCGTGGTGCTGACCTTTGGGCAGTTCAATCAGGTGTCGGGGATCGCCGGGCCGGGGCTGGTGCTGCTCTTCCCGCCGCCGATCCAGACCTCGCAGACCGTGGACCTTCGCGAGTTCGTCGTCGAGATCCCGCAGCAGACCTGCATCACGAAGGACAACGCGCCGATCACCATCGACTTCCTCATCTACCAGCGGGTGGACCAGGCGGCCGACTCGGTGCTGAAAGTGCAGAACTTCCGGACCGCAGTTACGGGCATCGCGACGACGACCCTCCGTGCGGTCATCGGTGACATCCCGCTCGACGATGTGCTCGCAAAGCGAGAGCAGATCAACAGCGTGCTTCGTGTCAAGCTCGACGACGTGACCCAGCGCTGGGGCGTGAAGGTCACGACCGTCGAGATCCGCGAGATCACGCCGCCGCGCGAGATCCAAGACGCCATGAACCGTCAGATGGCTGCAGAGCGTGGCCGGCGTGCAGCGATCCTCGACGCCGAGGGTAAGAAACAGGCCGCCATCCTCGTGGCGGAGGGCGACAAGCAGTCGAACATCCTCCAGGCCGAGGGCGCTCGCCAGTCCGCGATCCTGCGGGCAGAGGGTTTCGCGCTCGCGCTCGATCAGATCAACAACACCGCGAACCACGCCGACCCGAGGACGATGACGCTGCAATACCTCGATGCGCTCAAGCAGATCGGTGCGTCGCCCTCGACGAAGTGGATCATCCCGGCCGAGTTCGCCTCCCTTGCCGCGCCGCTCGCGGCATTCGCGCGCGGCGAGGGCGAAGACGGCGAGAAGAAGGGGCCGCGCTAACCCGTCCCTTTCGAGACGGGGACCGCTCGCGCGCGGGGGCCCTCGGCGGGTCGCTCCCTGCGGCCGCGCTCTACCTCTTGTGAAGGAATGACAGAGGCGATCCGCGCCGCGTGGCCACGCTTTCCGTCGCCGGGACGGCCATCGGGCGGGCCAGGCGGCGGGGGGCGAGGGGTGAGTACACGCGCGGCGGCATCCGCCAGGCGGACGCCGCCGGCGTGTGGCGTGGGGAAAGGGCAACTCGAACAGCGAACGCGCTCATCACGGCCATTTGTGTGCTCCCCTAAGCGCAGTTTCCAAGGTGAGTCCGCATCTTAGAACGTCTGTTCTGTCTGTCAAGGGGGTGGGATACTCGCCAAAGTTGAAGACCGTTTTGGGCGCGGATCTGGCGCCCCAGCGACCCCGCTACGCCCGCGAGCGCGCGGAGCTGCCGAATCACATCCTCGAGCCGGACTGGGTGGGAAAACGCGCTCTCGCGCGCGTCGGGCACGGCGGGCCGCACTTCGTCGGATACGACGGCGCGGTCGAGGGACCGCGCGAGCTGTACGACGCGATCGTGGCCGAGGCGCGCTGCACCACGGCCATCATCGACGGCGTCCTCGTCGCCGACTGGCGCGACGAATCGGAGCTCGAGCTGGATCCGGACGGCAACGCGTTCATGCGCAACGCGAGCGCGCGGCAGATCTTCGCCGCGTTCGATCTCCTCGAGGTCGACGGCGAGTCACTGCTCGAGGTCCCGCTGCTCGAGCGCAAACGGCATCTCGAGGGCCTGCTGGTGCCCAGCGTGAACGTTCGCCTCACGCCCTACGTGACTCGCGGCCTGCGCTCCTGGCGCGAGACGCTCGTCGCGCAGGGCTTTCGCCGCATCGTGCTCAAGAACTGGAACAGCGCGTACGCGCCGGCGATCTTCTCCACGACGAGCCAGTCGTTCGTGGTGCGGCCCGGAGCGTACGCGC
>JANNUM010000099.1:0-1643 GCA_031395235.1 Chloroflexota bacterium | reverse complement strand
GCGACGGCGGCGCGCAGCTTCGCCGCCGCACCTCCGTGGCGGCTCGCGAACGCGATCGCGAGGTACCGGGCGTCGCTCGTACCTTCCCCCTAATAAACATAAAAGCCTCCCTGTCTGGGAGGCTCTTGGTCTCTCGCTTGTTCTGCGGCTAGGTCCGTGCGCCTCCCAACGTCTGGTGCCCCATCTCGAGAACGAGAAGGGCGACCGGGACGATGACGATGAGCGGCTGGTACACGAGGTGGATGAGGCTACCAGCGCGGTGCGCTTCGCACAACGATCAGTCGCGGATCACCTGACCCGCTGGACTCGGCTTTCCACCATCCGGGAACTAGGCCCGGCTCAGGCGCCGCCGGACATCGCCGGCAAGATCTCCACGACCTTCGCCGTGCTCAGATCGGCGTTCTGTTCTAGGAAACGAGCGTCCTCTCCGTCCACGAACACGGTCACGAAGCGGCCGAAGGCGCCGTCCCGGAGTACCCGCGCGCCCAGCTCGGGATAGCGCGCGGCGATCTCGCGCTGGAGCGACGCGAGGTCCGTCGCATCGACCTCGATGGTGCGCTCGCCGCCGACCGCGGAGCGGAGCGGTGTGGGGAGACGCACGGTGACGCTCACCCCAGCACCCCCTCGTACGCGAGTCTGAACGCATCGGCGTCGGCGTCGATGACCGGCCCGAGGGCACTCCCCTCGGGGCCGCCCTTGTAGCCGTTGCCCGTGAGATACAGGACGACGGTCTCGCCGGGATGGAAGACACCGCGCGACGCGAGCTGCTTCGCGGTCGCGACGACGACACCGCCGGCGGGCTCGACGAGCACGCCCTCGGTCGTCGCGAGCAGGGTCGCGGCTGCGCGGATCTCGTCGTCGCTCACCGACGCCGCGCTTCCGCGCGTGTCGCGGATGATCTTCACCGAGCCGTCCCCGTCGGCGGGCGCGCCGATCGCGAGCGACTTCGCGAGCGTTTCGGGTCGGCGCACTGGCGTGACCGGACGCCAGTTGTCGAGTACCGCATCCGACACCGGCGCGCATCCCGCGGGCTGCGCCGCGTGGATGTGGAAATGCGATTCTGGGACGAGGCCGGTCGCGCGCAATTGATCCGCCGCGGTCGCCTGACGCGTGAGCAGCGCACCCGAACCCACGGGCACCACGACGTGATGCGGCAGCTCCCAGCCGAGCTGCTCGGCGCATTCGAACAGGACGGTCTTGCTGCCCTCCGCGTAGTACGGACGCAGCGTGAAGTTCACGAAGCCCCAGGCGTACTCGTCGGCGAGCCGGCCGCAGAGACGATTCACCGCGTCATACGGACCGCGCACGCGAACGACCGTCGCGCCGTACGCGGCCGCTCCCGCGATCTTTCCGGACTCCGTATCCGCGGGTACGAACACGAAGGCGCGAAGACCGTTGCGGGCGGCGGCGGCGGCCACCGCCCCGGCGAGATTGCCGGTCGACGCGCACGCGATCGTGTCGAGCCCGAGCTCGATGGCGCGCGCGAGCGCGACCGCCACCGGACGGTCTTTGAATGACAGCGTCGGGAGGCGCGTGTCGTCTTTCAGGTAGAGCCGCTCGATCCCAAGCGCGGCGCCGAGGCGGCGCGCCTCTATGAGCGGTGTCCAGCCCACCGGCCAGTGGGTCGCCGGCGCCGATACGGG
>JANNUM010000065.1:0-5246 GCA_031395235.1 Chloroflexota bacterium | reverse complement strand
CGGTCTTCAGGCCCGGCTGGCCCTGCACCGACAGGTGCACGATGCGCCGCTCGTAGGCAAGCATCGGCTCGAGGGTCACGGCCTGGCCGCTCGCGCGCACTCGCGATGAGACGCGCTGCGCGATCTCGCGGAGCTGGTCTTTGCGGCGGCGCCGATACCCTTCGATGTCCACCGGAACGTGCACGGATCGGCTGACCTTCTTCGAAGTTATCGCGCTCACGATCTGCTGCAGCGCGACGAGGTTCTCGCCGCCGCGGCCGATGAGAGCACCGAGGTCGGCGCCCAGGACGTCAACGCCCTCCATGCCCGGCCGGTCCTCGAGCGCCACCTCGGCGTCGACGCCCATCGCCTCCAGCAATTCGCGTAGCACGCTCGCTCCGAGCGCGAGCTCCTCGGCGAAGGCCGGCGATGTCTCGTCGCCCTCTTCCTCACGCGCGGCGCGCACGGCGTCCGGGCGGCGCGGGACCTCGGCCTCGTCGATGACCGGCTCGGGCTCCGCCGCACGCTCGTCCTCCTGGAACGACAGGAGCACCCTCGCATCTTCGCCGCCCATGCCCAGCACGTTGGCGGGCTTCCCCTTCTCGAGGACCTCGATGTCGACCTCGGTCCGTTTGCGGCCGAGCGCACGTAGTCCGCGCTCGATCCCCTCCTCAACGGTGCGACCCGTGAACTCCTCACCACGCAGTGGGCTCATCGCCTCCCCCTCCTCCGCCCGCGGCGGCGGCCGCCGTTCGACGTGCTCGGCGCCGCGGTCTCTACCTCATGTGCGTCCGACTCTTCGCTGTCCTTGTCCCGCATGTCCTGGCGCGCCTCGACGATCGCGGCCTGCTCGCGACGATGCAGGTCGCGATCCCCGGGTGTCGGGATGCCGCGCAGGAACGGGAGGTATTTCGGCAGCTGTCCCCAGCCGCTCACGAAGTACTGCTGAACGATCTGGAACACCGTCGTCGCGATCCAGTACACACCGAGGCCTGCCGGGAAGTTCGCGCCGATCACCACGGTCATGAGCGGGAAGGTGTAGGCCATCGACTGCATCATGCGTTGCGTCGGATCGTCGCTCTTCACCTGCTTCGCGGGCATCGCCATCACCGAGGCGATCAGCTGCACGAGACCGGCGACGACCGGGATGATGAAGAGCGGGTCCGTATGCTGCAGCCCCCGCGTGATCCACGGCAGCCAGTTCGCGGTCGTGTCGAGCGCGCCACCCGGAGGGATGGGGTTGGCGATGAACGGGTAGCGGAAGCTCTCGACCATGTCGTGCGTCAGGCCGGGGCACAGGTTGTCGGGCGGAGGACCGAGCCCACAACCCAGCTGCAGCAGCGCGTTGTAGAGCGCGATGAGGAGCGGCATCTGCAGCAAGAGTGGAAAGCACCCGGCCGCGGGATTCACGCCGCGCTCCTTGTATAGCTTCATCTGCTCTTGGCTGAAGCGCTGCCGATCCTTGCCGTATTTCTTCTTGAGCTCGTCCATCGCCGGCGCGACCTCTTGCATAGCGCGCTGCGAGCGGATCTGCGTCACGTAGAGCGGGTACAGCGCGAGCCGGATCGCGACGGTCACGATGATCACGGCCAGACCGAAGTCGCGTACGAACGAGAACGCGAGGACCGTCAGGTTCATGACCGGATGGACGAGAAGCGCGTTCCAGATCGTCAGGATGTCCATCAGTGCTCCGGCACCGGGTCATACCCGCCGCGGCTGAACGGGTTGCACGAGAACAAGCGGCGCGTCGCGAGCCAACCGCCACGCAGCACTCCGTGACGCTCGATGGCCTCCATCGCGTACTCGGAGCAGGTGGGTGTGTAGCGGCACGCGCGGGGCAGATGCGGGCTCACACGCGCCTTGTAGAAGCGCAGCGCGGAGAGCGTGAGCGTCTTCATGCGCGCGGCTGGCGCGCGGGGCCGAGCGCGGCCGCCGCGGCGGCGCGAAGTGCCGAGAAATCGGCCGTTATCGCCTCGCGGCGCACGATCACCACGATGTCCTGCGCCGGTGTGGCCTCCGCAGCCGCGCACGCTTGACGGAACGCCTCCCGCACGCGACGTCGCGCGCGATTCCGGATCGTGGAGATGCCGACCGTACGCGGCGCGGTCACCGAAAGACGCATCACGCTCAGGTCGTTGGGGCGCAGTCGCGCGACGAATGCGGCATCGCGGACCCCGCGCCCGATCTTCCGCACGGCCGCGATATCAGTGGATCGCCGCAAGCGTGCGGCGTTCATTCTGGCGAGGTCGTTCAGACGACGGTCAGGCGCTTCCGTCCACGCGCGCGACGTTGTGCCAACACTTTGCGGCCGCCCGTCGTCTTCATCCGCGCGCGAAAACCGTGCACTCGCGCGCGGCGACGCGTCTTCGGCTGATACGTGCGCTTCACGAACTGTCCTTCTCCCCCGAAAAAAATGGACGAATGGATGCATCAAGTCATGTGGGCTGTGTGCTATGTGTGCGAGAAAGTCTAGCAGTGTGCCTGTGCTACTGTTCCGTGGCTTCCAGTGGGCGGATCCTTCCTCGTCTTCGCGTATCGGTGTGGCGGCATCTCGCGTGATCGTGTTGTGGGGGCGTCGTATGTTCGAGCGCAGAGAAGGGGAGCCGTTGAACCTCAAGCAGCTCTGGCATGCGGCCCTCGGCGAGCTGCAGCTCGGACTCACCAAGGCCAACTACGACACCTGGTTCAAAGACACCGCGATCGTCTCTGAAGAGGACGATGTGTACTGCGTCGGCGTTCCCAACGCCTTCGCCCGCGAGTGGCTCGAGAACAAGTACCGCCAGCAGGTCCGCGACGCCCTGAGGCACCTGGTGGGCCGCACCGTTGACGTTCGGTTCGTGACCCTCACGGCCGCGTCGGTCCGCACCGACCGTCCGGTGGCGGCCTCCGGTGGAGCCGGCGGCGGGTCATCCGCGCCGGCCACATCCGGGCCGACATCGGAGCGCCGCGAGGGCTCCGCCGCGGCCCTGCTCAACGCGCGCTACACGTTCTCGACGTTCGTCGTGGGATCGAACAACCGTTTGGCGCACGCAGCCGCGCTCTCCGTGGCCGAGCGCCCCGGCCACAGCTACAACCCGCTCTTCATCTACGGCGGCTCGGGACTTGGTAAGACGCATCTCATGCACGCGATCGGGCACGCCGTGATCTCCCGCCATCCCAAGAAACGCGTCGCCTACGCGACGAGCGAGAAATTCACGAACGAGTTCATCAACTCGATCCGTGGCCAGAAGAGCGAGGAGTTCCGTGAGCGGTATCGCCGCATCGACGTGCTCCTCATCGACGACATCCAGTTCCTCACGGGCAAGGAAGGCACGCAGGAAGAGTTCTTCCACACTTTCAACGCCATCCACGAGGAGGGGAAGCAGATCGTCCTAACGAGCGACCGGCCGCCCAAGGCCATCGAGCGGCTCGAGGATCGACTGCGTTCCCGATTCGAGTGGGGGCTCATCGCCGACATCTCGACGCCGGACCTCGAGACGCGTATCGCGATCCTCCGCGCGAAGGCGGAGGCGCAGTCGGTCGCCGTTCCGCCACCGGTGATCGACTTCCTCGCGCAGCGGATCGTGTCGAACATCCGCGAGCTCGAGGGGGCGCTCACGCGGATCGTCGCCTACGCAACGCTCAGCGCGGTCCCCGTGACGACTCAGCTCGCCCAGGAGATGCTCCAGAACATCCTCTACAACCCGCGTCAGAAGACGCTCTCACCAGACCGCATCGTCGACACTGTCGCGCGCTACTACGGCGTTCCGGCCGAGCAGTTGCGGGGCAAGGCCCGGGAGAAGCAGATCGTCCTGCCGCGCCAGATCGCGATGTACCTCATGCGCGAGGAAACAGAGGCGCCGCTGATGCGCATCGGCGAGGCCTTAGGGGGGCGCGACCACTCGACCGTCCTGCATGGCTGCGAGAAGATCGAGCGCGAGATGGCAGAGAACGACGACTTCCGGCGGGACGTCGGCGCCCTCCGGGAGATGTTGTACTCGGACTAGCGAAAATCCCGTGAATTTCGGGTGGTTTCACGCGGATGTCCAAGTGTGGATAAGCCCCCACAATGTGTGGATAAGCGCACCCATTTGTGGACATGTGTACCAAAGGCATGTTCGGTAGACCGACGACCGTTGGCTAATGAGACATCGCGTTCTGGGTCCACTCGACGCTCCCCAGACCATCCCACCTCAGTCCACAGCTTGTGGTAGCACACGCACGCGCGCTGCGGACACGCCCTATTGGTCGCGACGCGACACAGCATCGCGGAACGCTCATAGTCCACACCACTACTACTAGTACCAGCGTCTTAATAGATCTTTAGGGAATCTACGGGAGGATCCGCGTTGAAGGTGACTTGTCTACAGGAGAACCTCGCGCGTGGTCTCCAGATCGCCGGAAGAGCCGTTTCGACGCGCGGCAGTCTTCCGATCCTCGGCAATGTCCTCCTGCGCACCGAGGGTGGCCGTCTGAAGCTCACCGCGACGAATCTCGAGGTCGGAATCAACTGCTGGGTGCCCGCGAAGGTCGACGACGAAGGCTCGATCACCGTGCCGGCGAAGCTCTTTACCGACTTCGTCAACTCACTGCCCCCTGGCCCCACGGAGCTATCACTCAACGTCCGCACGAAGACCGTGCACCTACGTCGCGATCCGTACGAGGCGAACTTCAAGGGCATGGACGCGGAGGAGTTCCCCATCATCCCGGTCGCTCCTGACAAGCCCACCACGCGCGTGAGCAAGTCCACGCTACGCCAGATGATCGGAGAAGTGGCGTTCGTCGCGACCACCGACGACAGCCGGCCCGTACTCACCGGCGTGCTGACCACACTCGAGGGAGACAAGATCACGATGGCCGCAGCCGATCCCTACCGACTGTCCGTGCGGAATGCGAAGCTCATGGACAAGGTCGAAGGAAAGCTCGAGGTCATCATCCCCGCGCGCAGCCTGCAGGAAGTGCAGCGCATCATCGACGACAGCGATGACCCGGTCGACATCTTCGTCACGCCGAACGGCAGCCAGGTGATCTTCCACACGCCCGAGGCGGATCTCGTCTCGCGGGTGATCGAGGGCCAGTTCCCGAACTACCGCCAGGTCATCCCACAGGGAAAGCCCGCGACGAAGATCACCGTGCAGCGCGAGGAGCTCCTTCAAGCGACACGACTCGCGTCGCTCTTCGCGCGCGACTCGGCGAACATGCTCCGCTTCCAGGTGAACCCTTCCGATCAGCCGCCGCTCATCATCAGCGCGACCGCGGCCGAGGTGGGCGACCAGACCGCGAAGGTG